>JAILOD010000311.1 GCA_024691015.1 Lachnospiraceae bacterium | reverse complement strand
TTTCCTTTCCGCGGACCTTGTTAAAACCGTGGAGAGCACCGATCGATGCGCCCATGCAGAGTGTCATTTCGATGGCACCGAGCGGTGGTACGGCACCTAAGGTATAGCAGCCGATGTCTCCAAGTACGGTGCAGTTGTTTTTCTTTAAGGTGTAGAAGAGACCTCTGTGAGGGCAGCCTGCGCACATCACGGGAGGGCGGTTCGGGATCTCATCGGATAAGGAGAGGCTTTCGCCGGTCTCTTTTTTGAAGGCTTCTGCGATAAGGTTCTGTGAGAATTCATCCACAATGGGGAGAATGTCTTTTCCGGTAACTTCAATGCCAAGCTTCTTAACGTGGTCCTCGATTATGGGATCAAGCTCTTCAACCACATAGAGCTTTTCAACCTTTGAGGCGAAGTCCTTGATAAGCTTTACGGGAAGAGGATTGGTCATTCCGAGTTTGAGGACGCTGACACTGTCGCCGAACACTTCCTTTACGTATTCATATGATGTGGAACAGGTGATTATTCCGATCTTCGTTTCACCCATTTCAACCCTGTTTACCGGTGCGGTTTCGGCGTATTCGATAAGAGCCTTCGTGCGTTCTTCTACGATGGGGTGACGCTTTTTTGCAAAGCCGGGCATCATAACGTATTTTGCTATGTTTTTTTCGTAAGGGAAGTCGGGAACGGTACGCTCACCCTTTGTTACAAGCGACTGGGAGTGTGCTACGCGTGTGCACATTTTAAGCAGAACAGGGGTGTCGTATTTTTCGGATATTTCATAGGCAAGCTTTGTGAATTCAAGAGCTTCTTCCGAATCTGAGGGCTCAAGCATCGGAACCTTTGATGCGATGGCGTGGTGCCTTGAATCCTGTTCGTTCTGGGATGAGTGCATTCCCGCGTCATCGGCGACAACGATTACCATTCCTGCATTTACTCCGGTGTAGGACATGGTGTAGAGCGGGTCGGCTGCAACATTTAGGCCAACGTGCTTCTGTGCACAGAAGGACCTGCGGCCGGCTAAGGATGCTCCAAAGGCGGCTTCCATGGCAACCTTTTCATTCGGAGCCCATTCACAGTAGATTTCATCATATTTTACGGCTTCTTCGGTAACTTCGGTACTGGGTGTACCCGGATAACTTGAGATAAAGCAGACACCTGCTTCATAGAGCCCGCGGGCAACAGCCTTATTACCCAGCATCAGCTCTTTTTCATTAGAATTACTACTCACTTGATTCCTCCTATAAAACTTTTATAGTTTTATAATTTAATGCATTAAAGCGAAAAAATCGTTACAATTCAGTGACCTGCCGGACAACTGAAAAATAACAAAAAAACTTATTATAGAATAATAGAAAATCGGCTTAAAATCAAGATACAGGGAGGGGAAGTCGGCCCGGTGGGAGGAATAATCCCTTCCGGGCCGACTTGAGACCCAGGAGCGAAGGTCATGGTAGGCCCGCGGGGAGAGAAAGGACACACCGGGCCGACTTGAGACACTGGAGCGGAGGCAATGGTAGGCCCGAGGGGTGAGAAAAGACGCACCGGGCCGATTTGAGCCCCTGGAGCGGAGACAATGGTAGGCTCGAGGGGTGAGAAAAGACGCACCGGGCCGACTTGAGACACTGGAGTGAAGGTCATGGTAGGCCCGAGGGATGAGAAAAGACGCACCGGGCCTGCTTGAGACACTGTAGCGAAGGCCATGGTAGGCCCGCGGGGCGAGAAAGGACGCATAGGGCCGATATCTTGTTAATGTGACAAGCGGAAGTATAAATAAATATGGTTTATTATCAGTTTTTAAAGTATAATTGGTTTGATATATAAATAATTAAAAATCCAAAAAGGGGGTTTTATCATGAAAAAAGGCTTTGGTATTAAAGAAGTAGTTGCAATGGGTATCGGAACGGCATTGTTCGTAGTGCTTACAAACGTACAGATCCCGCTGGTTGTGGTACCAAACACGGCGCTGCAGCCCAGAATGGCGATCCTCGCATTCTTCTCTGCAATATTCGGCCCGATCGTGGGAGCGGTTATCGGTCTTTTAGGACACGCACTTGGAGATGCCATTTTCTACGGATCTGTATGGTGGAGCTGGGTGTTCCCGGAGGCTGTAATAGGTATTGCGGTTGGCTTGTTTGCAAAGAGATTTGCCGTAAGGGAAGGTGGATTCACCACAGTTAAGAACATAATCCTGTTTAATGTGGTTCAGATCATCGCAAACGCAATTGCCTGGATCGTTGTAGCTCCGGTTCTTGATATCCTGGTATATTCAGAACCTGCAAATAAGGTATTTGCACAGGGTGTCTTTGCCTGCATCGGAAACGTGATCATAATCGGAATCCTGGGCACCATACTTCTTAGTGTATATTCAAAAATCGCAGGCAGGTCTTCAGACTTGAAGGCAGAGGAGTAATTATTTGGATCGATCAAACCCAATCATAGAGTTTAAAGATGTTTCATTTAAATACCGGGCGCAGGCGGAGACCACACTAAAGAATATAAATCTTAAGATCTATCCGGGCGAAAAGATACTGATCGCCGGACAGTCGGGCTCGGGAAAATCCACATTGGCACATTGCTTAAATGCACTTATCCCCTGTTCTTTTACAGGAGATATGGAAGGAGAGCTCCGGGTGGAAGGACAAAGTCCTTCCAAACTCGGAGTCTTTGGTATGTCGAAAATTGTCGGGACTGTTCTTCAGGATACAGATGGGCAGTTTATCGCGCTCACGGTGGCGGAGGATATTGCCTTTGCACTTGAAAACGATGATGTTCCACAGGATGAAATGTTTAAAAAGGTGGACTCTGTTGCCGAAAAGCTGGAGCTGAAAAGCTTTATGGGAAATGCTCCGGGAGAACTGTCGGGAGGCCAGAAGCAGAGGGTTTCGCTTGGTGGGGTTATGGTCTGTGACGTGAAGATCCTTCTGTTCGATGAGCCTTTAGCTAATCTGGATCCGGCAACAGGAAAGCGGACGATAGCGCTCATTGATGATATTTTAAAAGACGAAAATATGACGGTCATTATAATAGAACACCGTCTTGAAGATGTTTTATACAGGGATGTGGACAGGATCATCCTTATGGATAAAGGCAGCATTGTGGCGGACATGCATCCCGATGAAATGCTAAGCTCCGATATCCTTGCTACTCACGGTATAAGAGAGCCGCTCTATATTTCAGCAATAAAAGCTTCGGGAGCAAAGATTGATCCGATCGATCATCCCGAACATATTGAAAGCATGAACCTTGAGCCCTACAAAACCGGTGTAAGGGAATGGTTTAAGAGCAACAAAAAGCCTCCGGTAGATGGTAGTTCCGATAAGATCCTGGAGGTTTCACATCTTAAATTCAGCTATGACAATTCACGGACCATCATAAATGATGTGAGCTTTGATATAAAAAAAGGAGAGATGGTTTCCTTAGTCGGAAAAAACGGTGCGGGAAAATCCACTATGGCATCGCTTATCTGCGGCTTCAATAAACCGGCTTCGGGAAGCATCAGCTTTAACGGACAGGATATATCATCTCTTACCATAAAAGAGCGCGGAGAAAAGATAGGGTACTGTATGCAAAGTCCCAATCAGATGATCTCAAAGCCTATGATATTCGACGAGGTCGCTTTGGGCCTTGTCACCCGCGGCGTCCCGGAGGAGATGGTTAAAGAAAAGGTTTTTGAAACGCTTAAGATCTGCGGGCTGTATCAGTTCAGAAACTGGCCGGTTTCGGCTCTCTCTTTTGGTCAGAAGAAGAGAGTGTCCATAGCGTCCATATTGGTCTTAAATCCGGAGCTCATAATTCTGGATGAGCCCACGGCAGGACAGGATTATCATCATTACACCGAGATGATGGAATTCATAAAAAAGCTCCGCGATGAACTAAATGTTTCGATCATCATGATCACTCATGATATGCATCTTATGCTGGAATACACCGACAGAACGCTGGTTCTTACGGACGGGCTTCTGTTAATGGATGCACGTCCGGAAGAGGTTCTTACAAATGATGAGATCTGCGATCGTGCCTATCTGAAAAGGACATCTCTTTATGATCTGGCGAAGAGATGCGATATAGGTGAGCCGGATGAATTTGTGGCAGCATTTATTTACAGGGAAAGAATAAACAGATCGGAAGAAAAAGCATGAGCCGGATGATCTCGTACGAAAAAAAGAATACATCGATCCACAAGCTGAGCGGTTTTACAAAGCTCCTGTTCTTTCTGCTGTGGTGTATGACAAGTGCCCTTACCTTTGATACCAGAATACTTCTGGTCATGATAGCGTTCGGGGGTATCATCTTCGTTGTGTCCAAAACCCGTTGGGATCAGGTCAGCGGCGTTTTTCTGGCGATCATGTTTTTTATGGTAATAAATCTTGTATGTATCTTTTTCTTTGCTCCGTATCAGGGCTGTAAGATATATAACAGCAGAACGGATATTGTTCATTTATTCGGGAATTATACGCTAACCGCAGAGCAGCTGTTTTACGAATTCAACGTGTTTATAAAGTACTTTACGGTCATACCGTCGGTGTTCATCTTTCTTGTGACGACTGATCCGAGCGAGCTGGCCTCATCCTTAAACAGGGTTGGTGTGCCTTATACCCTGTCTTATTCATTGGAGATAGCCTTAAGATATATCCCGGATATCCAGGATGAGTTTCATAAGATCAAAAACGCACAGGAGGCCAGGGGAATAGAGCTCAGCACAAAGGGAAAGCTTCTTGACCGCATAAAAAACACGGCAATCATCATTTTTCCATTGCTTTTTTCCACGATGGAGAGGATAGATGTGGTAAGTAATGCGATGGAGCTCAGAGGCTTCGGGAAAAAGAAGAAGCGCAGCTGGTATTCGAAAAAAGAGCT
>JAILOD010000267.1 GCA_024691015.1 Lachnospiraceae bacterium | reverse complement strand
GAACTGGTAAGGAGCATATATTGCTTCTTTAATACCGCCGTAGAACTTTGACCTGTTAACAACTACCGCACCTACCGCAAGCTTTCCGTCGTATCCGCCTGCACCACACTCACAAGCTATAAGTGCTGCAAGAAGCCTCTGTTCTTCGGGATCCACCTGGGTGTTTGTGCTGTCTGCTGCCGGTGCTGCCTGTTCCTGTGCTGCCTGCTCTTGTGCAGGTGCCTCCTCCTGTGCTGTCTGCTCCTGTGCAGGTGCCTGCTCCTGTGCTGCCTGCTCCTGTGCTGCTGCCTGCTCCTGTGCCGGTGCTGCTGCATTTGCATCCGCTGCTGTGTTTTCTTTTGCCTTTGCCTGAGCATCGTTTGCGATGGCTACGTAATCAGCGTGTACATAACCGTTGTGGTCTCCGCTGACCTTATACCAGTCGCCCTCTACTCCAACTACAAGAACCTTGTCGCCGTTGTGAAGCTCTTCTAAGATTTCGGAATCGTCATCGGCTGCTGCCCTTACATTTAAGAAGTCGCTTACCTTGACTGTTCCTTCTATTTTTACTTCATCGGCATATATAAAAACTCCCTGCGCCATTACCGTAGCCAGCACCGCTACCAGCGCGATAAATTTACTGAATGTTCCGAATAATCTTTTCATAATTAAAAACCGATTCCTCTCATTTTTTCAGGACGAATTCTTTGTAATTCCTGAAAATATTTCAAAAATGTTACGAATTGCAAAAATTATTTTAACAAACGATTAAAGACTTGTCAAATTGTACTACAAAACTGTTTCATTTCCACAATATATGGTATCGGTTTTAAAAATTCATAGCATATTTATACATTAATATGGCTGCACTGACCGCTGCATTAAGAGATTCTACCCTTCCTTTCATAGGAATTTTTAATAAAATATCTGCTTTTTTTGAAGTTTCTTCTTTTAATCCGTTTCCTTCGTTTCCGATCAGTATTGCAGAGTTGTTTTCAAAGGTGAGATTTTCTGCCGAAATGCTGCCGTTCAGGTGCGCTGCGTATACCGTGAACCCCTTCTTTTTTATTTCGGGTATGATTTTTTCAATGCTTTCCGTTTTATAAAAAGGCACTCTGTATATTGCTCCCATGGTTGCTCTTACAACCTTTGGAGAATATATATCCACACATTTTTCATCCATTATGATACCCGAAATGCCCGCTGCCTCACCGGTCCTTATGATGGTTCCGAGATTCCCCGGATCCTGCAGCTCTTCAAGAACCATAACCAGGCCGCCACTTAATATTTCTTCTATGGGATAATGCTTCTGTTTTACGACGGCGATTATTCCCTGCGGGCTTTTTGTATCCGACATCTTTTTAAATATGTCCTCTCTTACTATCACGGGATCATAATTTTTTATGTCGGGATTTTTGGCATAAAAAGATTCAGAGACATAAACCTCTTTTATATCTTCCCGGGGTGTCTCTGAAAACATTTTTATTCCTTCTGTAACAAAGGCGTCACGCTCCTGCCTGATCTTTGATCTGTCAAGCAGGGAGCGGACGTCTTTTATTTTTTTATTATTTGGAGACTCTATCATGAATTATAGACCTTGAAAGAGCTTTTGCTACCTGGTAGTAATAGTCCGGAATATCCTTCTTCATGGCTAAGGCTTCATCGATATCGAAATCCTTGAACTCTCCGTCCAAGTGACCGATAACTCTGTTTACCTTTCCCTGACTGAAGAGGTCTGCGGCATAGGCACCCATGATGGATGCGTAGAACCTGTCTTTACATGTGGGAGCACCGCCACGCTGCATGTATCCGAGAATTGTTGCTCTGGTCTCCATTCCGGTGGCTGCCTCTATCCTTCTTGCCATTGATGTGGAATGACCGATGCCCTCTGCATTTACAACAAGGTGATGGGTCTTACCGATCTTTCTGCTTTCTATGATATGGTTTATTATCTCCTGCTCGTTAAAGTCATATTTTTCGGGAAGAAGTATATCCTCGGCACCTGATGCAACACCGCACCAGAGAGCAATGTATCCGGCATTTCTGCCCATTACCTCTATAAGGGAGCATCTCTCATGTGAGCTTGATGTATCACGAACCTTATCGATGGCATCCATTGCTGTATTTATGGCTGTATCAAAACCTATCGTGTAATCTGTACAGGCAATATCCAGGTCTATAGTACCGGGAAGACATACAACGGGTACATCAAATTTGGAAAGTCCCAAAGCACCTTTATAGGAACCGTCACCGCCGATAACAACTACACCGTCTATACCGTGGGCCTTTAATATCCTTGCTGCCTTCTGCTTTCCTGCTTCTTCTGCAAACTCTGCGCTTCTTGCAGTTCTTAAAATAGTACCGCCGCGCTGAAGTGAATCTGCAACGCTTCTTGCGTCCATATCAAACATTTCTTCGTTAAGCAGTCCCTGATATCCTTTTTCGATTCCGACTACCTTCATTCCGTCACCAAGGGCCTTACGTACAACCGCACGAATTGCGGCGTTCATTCCCGGTGCATCTCCTCCGCTGGTAAGTACAGCTATCTTGTTGATCTTCCTAGCCATTAGCTCTCCATTCCGATGTGTATGACTCACATCAATAAACCATTTTATTTATATTAAGAAAATTTTTTATAATCTGTCCTATTATAATAACAAAATCCCGTAATTTCAAGCATTATTATAGAACAACTTTAACATTTCCTTCTCCGAGTTCCTTCGAGAGCATTTCTATCATTTTGTCATTGGCATCTATTTTTATCCTTAATTCCTTTTTCTGCTTTTCTGTTTTAAGGTAAATAATGACTCTGTCACGGCCTTCATGCCCTTTTAACATATTCTCCAGCTGCCCGGATTTTTGGGTATACTGAAGCTTGTTTTCATATTGAAGATACAGCTTGTGGCCCACTTCATCGAACTCCATAAGCCTGTCCAAAACAAGCTGCCCGTCCTTTTCGTCATCTGCCTTTACCCTGCCGGTAAGAAAGACCTTATTGTCCTTTGTAAGCTTTGATGAATATTTTTCGTAAACATTGGGCCAGACTATACATTCGACTATTCCGTACAGATCCTCTACCGAAAGGATGGCCATAGTTTCGCCTTTCTTTGTATATCTTGTGACAATGTCGGAGATCATACCTCCTATGGTCTCTACCGCCCCTTCCTGAAGACCTATTTCATTAACTTCGGGGATCAGCTTAAATTCCACGCTGTTTGCAGTTACATGGTTTTTCCAGAAGGATATATAATCCTGCAGAGGGTGACCGCTTACGTATACACCAAGTACTGCCTTTTCAAATGCAAGCTTCTCTTCATTGGAGAATTCTCCGACATCCGGCAGATCCGCTTTTTTTGAATCCACACCCAGGGGAGACCCCATATCAAAGAGTGACATCTGGCCATCGATATTTCCTTTTTTCTCCGCAGCCAGATCATCCATTATGCTTTCATAGACCTGCAGAAACTGCTTTCTTGTTCCGTTGAGCGAGTCCAGTGCTCCAGCCTTTATAAGCGGGTCTACGGTTCTCTTTGTTATCTGGTTTTCACCCGCTCTTTTAAGAAAGTCGTAAATATCGGTATATTTTCCGTTAAGCTCTCTTTCTTTAACCAGCTGTTCAACCACGGGTACACCTACGGATTTTATGGCTGCAAGCCCGTATCGGATGCTCTTGTCTCCCGAAGGAGAGAAGCCGGCTTCCCCTTCGTTTACATCCGGAGAGAGAAGCTCTATTCCCATTTCCCTGCAGGATAATATGTAGCCTGCGACCTTATCGGGGTTGTCCATCACGCTTGTCATAAGCGATGCCATAAACTCCACGGGATAGTAATACTTTAACCAGGCTGTCTGCATGGTAACATAGGCGTAGCATGCAGCATGGGATTTATTAAAGGCGTAGTTCGCAAAATCCAGCATTTCCGTGTAGATCTTTTTTGCAACGTTCTCGTTTATTCCTCTTGATACACAGCCCGGAACACCTTCTTTTTCAGAGCCGTATATGAATTTCTCCATTTCCTCTTCCATGACGTGCTGCTTTTTCTTACTCATGGCACGGCGCAGAAGATCCGCTCTTCCAAGGCTGTATCCGCCAAGCTGCTGAACTATCTGCATAACCTGCTCCTGATAGACGATACAGCCGTGTGTGGCCTCAAGTATAGGCTTTAATTCAGGGCAGTCATAAACGACGTTTTCACCGTTTTCTTTACCGGCTATATACTTCGGTATAAAGTCCATGGGACCGGGCCTGTAAAGTGCTATTCCGGCTATTATGTCCTCCAGCGATTTAGGCTTAAGCTCCTTCATGAACTTCTGCATTCCTCCGGACTCAAGCTGGAATATACCGTCCGTCTTTCCGGTTCCGATGTAGTCGAGCACCTTTATATCGTTGTAGTCTATATCCTTCAGACTTATCTGTTTTTCAGGATGCCGTTTATTTACAAAATCTATTGCATTGTCTATTACGGTAAGTGTTCTTAAACCAAGAAAGTCCATCTTGAGAAGACCCAGCTCTTCAAGAGTCGTCATTACAAACTGGGTTGTGAGCTCACCGTTTGTTCCTCTGGAGAGGGGTACGTATTTATCCGCATCTTCAGGCGTAATGAGGATTCCGGCAGCATGAATGGATGTGTGCCTCGGAAGTCCCTCCAGACGCATGGCCATATCTATCACCTCTCTGGTTTCTTCATCGGTATTGTACATATTATAAAGATCCCTGGAGGTTTCAAGAGCTTCCTTCAGTGTGATATTCAATGTCTTCGGCACCATCTTTGCAATGGAATCCGCCTTCGCATAGGGAACGTCCATAACCCTCGCAACATCTCTTATTACACCTTTTGCCGCAAGTGTACCGAAGGTAACGATCTGAACACATTTTTCCTTGCCGTATTTCTCGATAACGTAATCTATGACCTCCTGCCTTCTTTCGAAGCTGAAGTCTATATCTATATCGGGCATGGATACACGTTCGGGATTTAAGAACCTTTCGAACAGGAGGTCATGCTTTATCGGATCGATATCCGTTATATAAAGGGCATAGGTTACCACAGCTCCTGCGGCGGACCCTCTTCCGGGCCCTACGGCTATGCCATGCTCTCTGGCGAAATTAATGTAATCCCATACAATAAGGAAGTAATCCACATATCCCATTTTCTGTATGACACCAAGCTCATATTCCATCCTCTTCTTTAAGGTGCCGTCATCATCGGGATATCTTTCCTTAAGCCCTTTGTCTGCAAGATAGTTTAAGTAGCTCCAGGAATCATACCCTTCAGGCACTTCATAATGAGGAAGCTTTGTTTTATGAAACTCTATTTCCACGTTGCAGCGGTCGGCTATCTTCTGTGTATTTTCCAGTGCCTCGGGTGCATAGGGAAATAATTCCGCCATCTGTTCGGGGCTCTTTACGTAGAACTGCCCGCCGGGATATATCATCCTGTCCGGATCCGACAGCTTCTTTCCTGTCTGCAGGCAGAGAAGGATCTCATGGGGCTTTTCATCCTCTGCATAGGTATAGTGTATGTCATTCGTGCAGATGAGCGGAATGTCCAGCTTCTTTGACATTGCCACCAGCGACTGGTTTACCAGCTGTTCATCCTGATAACCGTGGTCCATAAGCTCTAAGAAGAAATTACCCTTACCGAAGCATTTCTCATACTTTAATGCTGCCTTTTCCGCAGTCTCAGGCTGGGCATTTACAATGGCTCTGGATATTTCTCCGGCGAGACAGGCTGATGATGCGATAAGCCCCTCATGATAGCGTTCAAGAACCTCCATATCCACACGCGGCTTGTAATAATAGCCTTCTTTAAAGCCTATGGAAACTATCTTCATAAGGTTCTCATAGCCTGTGTTGTTTTCCGCAAGAAGGATCAAATGATAGTACTTTTCATCATTCTTTCCGTTCCTGTCAAATCTGGATTCCGGTGCCACATAGACCTCGCAGCCTATGATCGGTTTGATGTCTGCAGCCTTGCAGGCCTTGTAGAAATCTATGACTCCGTACATTACACCATGATCTGTAATGGCTGCCGCATTCATTCCAAGCTCTTTTACTCTTGCAACATATTCTTTTATTTTATTTGCTCCATCCAAAAGTGAATATTCTGTATGTGAATGAAGATGAACAAAATTCATGCAGTACCCTCTTTCTAAATATGAATATATCAGAATGTCTGTTTCTTTAGGATAAAAAAGCCCGCTGCCGAGGCAGCGAGCCTTTCATTAAGATTATATCTGATTAAATGTACTTCTTCAAGTCATCAACCTTATCAAGCTTCTCCCAGGGAAGATCCACATCTTCTCTTCCGAAGTGGCCGTATGCAGCGGTCTGCTTGTAGATAGGTCTTCTTAAGTCGAGCATCTTTATGATGCCTGCCGGACGAAGATCGAAGTTTTCTCTGATGATCTCTCCAAGCTTTTCATTTGAAACCTTTCCTGTTCCGTAGGTATCAACCATTACGGATGTGGGATTAGCAACACCGATAGCATATGAAAGCTGGATCTCAACCTGATCTGCAAGGCCTGCAGCTACGATGTTCTTTGCAACATATCTTGCTGCGTAAGCTGCGGAACGGTCAACCTTTGTGCAGTCCTTTCCGGAGAAGGCTCCGCCGCCGTGACGTGCATATCCGCCGTAGGTATCAACGATGATCTTTCTTCCTGTAAGACCGGCATCTCCGTGAGGTCCGCCTATAACAAACCTTCCGGTGGGATTGATGAAGAACTTTGTCTTATCATCTACCATTTCCTTGGGAAGAACGGGATCCATTACATACTTCTTGATGTCGTCGTGGATCTGCTCCTGGGTTACATCCTCGTCGTGTTGTGTTGAAATAACAACTGCCTCAAGACGCTTGGGCTTACCCTCTTCGTCGTATTCTACAGATACCTGGCTCTTTCCGTCAGGCCTTAAATATTTAAGTGTGCCATTCTTTCTAACCTCTGTAAGCTTTCTTGCAAGCTTGTGGGCAAGAGAGATGGGATAAGGCATATATTCGGGAGTTTCGTTTGTTGCGAAACCGAACATCATTCCCTGGTCT
>JAILOD010000249.1 GCA_024691015.1 Lachnospiraceae bacterium | reverse complement strand
CTTCTTCTCGGACATAAAGAAGTGGAAATAAAATATCTGGTTTCAAAAAGTTTTGTCGGAGAAAAATATGCCGACATATACAGAAACTTTGCAACTCTTATAGAAGCAGATTGCACGGCTCCCGATCTTGAAAAGCTTTCGGATGAAGTGGATGTCATATTTACCGCAACACCGCAGGGCTATCTTGGAGGTATTTTAAATAAGGATATTTTATCAAAGGCCAAGATCATTGATCTTAGTGCCGATTACAGAATAAAAGATGTAGCCACCTATGAGCAATGGTATAAAATAGAACATAAATCCCCGGAGCTTATAAAGGAGGCTGTGTACGGCCTGTGTGAGATAAACAGGGAGGATATTAAAAAAACAAGACTTCTTGCAAACCCCGGATGCTTTACAACCTGTTCCATATTAACGGCATATCCGCTTGTAAAGGAAAAGCTTATAGATCCGAATTCTCTCATCATAAATGCTTTAAGCGGTGTGAGCGGTGCGGGAAGAGGAGCGAAGGTTGCAAATCTGTTCTGTGAAGTAAATGAAAGCGTGAAGGCATATGGTGTGACGGCGCACAGACATACTCCTGAGATCGAAGAGCAGTTGGGTTATGCAAACGGCTCAAAAATAATGATAAACTTCACACCGCATCTTGTTCCGATACAGAGAGCCATTTATGTTACGGAGACTGCAACACTGAAAGACGGTGTTACGGGTGAGGATATAAAAGCTGCTTATGACAAGTATTATAAGGATGAGTATTTTATAAGAGTAGGTGAAGAAGGATATGTCCCCGAAAGCAGATTTGTTGAGGGCAGTAATTTCACCGATATCGGGTTTAAGACGGATAAGAGAACCGGCAGAGTGGTTATGACCGGTACTCTGGATAATCTGGTTAAGGGTGCGGCCGGTCAGGCTGTGCAGAATATGAATATAATGTTTGGTTTTGATGAAAAAGAAGGTCTGATGGCGATACCTATGATGCCCTGATCATTAGATCATTAGGAAAAGATTATGAATGTTAGGATAATGAAAAAAGAAGACTACGACGGAGTACATGCCCTTTGGATGACCATACATGGTTTTTCGATGAGAAGCATTGACGATTCCCGTGAGGGTGTGGAAAGGTTCCTGGACAGAAATCCCTCTACATCGGTTGTTGCCGAAAGTGACGGAGAAATAGTGGGAGCGATCCTCTGCGGACATGACGGAAGAAGAGGAACCTTCTACCATGTTTGTGTCAGGGAGGATCACAGAAGAATGGGTATCGGGAAATCTATGGTGGTTATGGCCATGAAGGCACTGAAGGAAGAAAAGATAAACAAGGTAGCGCTTATAGCATTTACAGCAAATGATGTAGGAAATGCATTCTGGAAGTGCATTGGATGGAAGCAGAGAACGGATCTTAATTATTATGATTTTACACTGAACACGGATAATATAGAAAGATTCAATAACTGAGAGTAAAGAAAGGATAGCGGTATGGAACAGATAAAAGGCGGAGTAACCGCGGCAAAAGGGTTTAAAGCTGCCGGGGTTGAAGCAAACATAAAGTATTCGGGAAGGCTTGATATGGCCCTTGTATATTCAGAGGTACCCTCTGTTGCAGCAGGTACCTTTACAACCAACGTTGTCAAGGCAGCTCCCGTTGTATGGGATATGGATATAGTACGTGGAAAAGGTTCAGTAAGCGCGGTTGTTGTAAATTCCGGAATAGCAAATGCCTGTACGGGTGAGGAAGGTATGGAAATCTGCAGGGAAACCGCAAAATATACGGGAGAAAAGCTCGGCATAGATGAGAAGTCGGTGCTTGTGGGTTCTACCGGAGTAATAGGAATGCAGATGGATATGAATAAACTGAAAGCCGGTATCGACAAGCTCGTTCCCGCATTGGGAGAGAGCCTTGAAAAAGGTACGGATGCCAACAGCGCGATCCTCACAACGGATACACATGGCAAGGAGGTTGCGGTTAAGCTTACTCTTGACGGTAAGGAAGTTACAATAGGAGGAATGAGTAAGGGATCGGGAATGATCCACCCCAATATGTGTACCATGCTTTCCTTTGTTACAACCGATGTCTGTATTTCAAAGGAATTATTACAGAAGGCCGTAAGTAAAAGTGTAAATGACAGTTTCAATATGATAAGCGTAGACGGGGACACATCTACAAATGATACTTATGTAACACTGGCAAACGGTATGGCAGGCAATAAAGAAATAACAGAGGAGAACGAGGATTACTCCAAATTCTGTGAAGCTCTTGATTTTGTTAACATATCTCTTGCGAAGATGATGGCCGGTGACGGGGAAGGTGCAACTGCCCTTATTGAGACGAGGGTGATCGGAGCAAAAACGGAAGAGGATGCAAGGATCCTGGCAAAATCCGTTATAACCTCATCCCTTACAAAAGCCGCTATATTCGGACATGATGCAAACTGGGGAAGGATACTTTGTGCACTCGGATATTCCGGAGCAAAGTTCGACCCCGATAAAATAGAATTGTTTATAGAAAGTGATGCCGGAAGGATCCTTATATTTAAAAACGGAAAAGCCAGTGATTATTCCGAGGATGAAGCAACGAAGATATTATCCGAAAAAGAAGTCAGGATCATTGCCGATATGAAGATGGGTAATGCACATGCCACGGCCTGGGGTTGTGACCTTTCATACGACTACGTTAAAATAAACGCCGATTACCGGTCATAAAGGAGAAGAAAATGCGTGAGAATTATCTGGAAAAAGCACAGGAAAAAGCGGAAGTCTTAATAACGGCACTTCCTTACATACAAAAGTTTAACCGTAAGATCATTGTTGTAAAATACGGCGGTTCCGCAATGAAAAGCGAAGAGCTTAAATACAGCGTTATAAAGGATGTTACACTTTTAAAGCTGGTTGGGTTTAAGCCTATCATTGTTCACGGCGGAGGAAAGGAAATAAGCGACTGGGTAGGAAAGGTAGGAATGGAACCCAGATTCATAAACGGTCTCAGAGTCACAGACGAGCCTACCATGGAGATAGCGGAAATGGTGCTTAACAAGGTAAACAAGTCTCTGGTACAGCTTGTTGAAGAGCTTGGGGTGAGAGCCGTCGGTATTTCCGGAAAAGACGGCGGACTTTTAAGAGTAAAGAAAAAATATTCGGATGGTCAGGACATAGGCTATGTAGGAGAGATCACAGATGTTGATCCGAAGATACTTCTGGATCTTCTGGAAAAGGATTTTCTTCCCATCGTTGCGCCTATCGGAATGGATGATCAGTTTCAGACATATAATATAAATGCGGATGATGCGGCCTGTGCCATCGCAAAGGGTGTAAATGCCGAAAAGCTTGCTTTCCTTACGGATATAGAAGGGCTTTACAGAGATATAAACGATAAGTCATCCTTTATAAACAGGATCACGGTAGATGAGGCTGACAAGCTTGTAGATGACGGTTTTATAGGGGGCGGAATGCTGCCTAAGCTTGCTAATTGCATCGATGCGGTAAGGAACGGGGTTCATAACGTGCATATCCTGGACGGAAGACAACTGCATTGCCTGTTGCTTGAGATATTCACCGATAAAGGTGTGGGAACGATGATAGTCAGAGAGGAAAACGAATTATGAGTTCAAAAGATATAATGGAAAAAGGAGAAAAATACCTTCTTCATACTTACAACAGATATCCCATTGTTCTTGAAAGGGGAGAGGGTGTTTATCTTTATGATACAGACGGAAATAAGTATCTGGATTTTGGTGCAGGTATAGCCGTATTTGCATTGGGATACGGGAACAGTAAGTTTAATGATGCAATTAAGGCACAAACGGAAAAGCTTATTCATACTTCAAACCTCTTTTACAATGTTCCGGCTGTTGAGGCTGCAGAAAAAATCTGTGCGCTTACCGGACTTGACCGGGTGTTTTTCACCAACAGCGGAACAGAGGCTATAGAAGGAGCAATAAAGGCTGCCAGAAAGGTTGCATATACAAGGGATTCTCATACCGATCACGAGATGATCGCAATGGAACATTCATTTCACGGCAGGAGCTACGGTGCTCTTTCGGTTACAGGAAACCCTCATTACAGAGAACCCTTCGGGCCGGGGATCGGGAATATAAAATTTGCGAAATTTAACGATCTGGATAGTGTAAAGGCTCTTATAAACGATAAGACCTGCGGGATCATCTTTGAAACAGTGCAGGGTGAAGGCGGTATATATCCCGCCACAGAGGAGTTTATAAAAGGAGTAAGGCAGCTTTGCGATGAGAAGGGGATACTTCTTATCCTGGATGAAATACAGTGTGGTATGGGACGTACCGGAAGCATGTTTGCCTTCGAAAAATACGGTGTGAGACCTGATATTTTAACTCTTGCAAAGGCTCTTGGCTGCGGTATTCCGGTAGGTGCGTTTCTTATGAGCGAAGCAGTGGCCGAAAAATCTCTTGTTCCGGGAGATCACGGCTCAACCTATGGAGGAAACCCGCTTGCTACGGCAGCTGTATGCGAGGTTTTGAGACAGTTTGAGGAAAAGGATATCGTCGGAAATGTAAGAAACCTCTCACCTTTGTTTGAAGATAAGCTTAACGGGCTGAAGAATAAGTACGGCTTTATAAAAGATGTAAGGGGAGCAGGCTTTATGCGTGCCATAGAGCTTGACAGGTCTGTGGGTGATATTGTTAAAGAAGCACAGAAAATGGGGCTTATAGTTCTTACGGCCGGAGCAAATATAATAAGGCTCGTTCCTCCGCTGGTTATCGGTGAAGAGGATATAAATGAAATGTATCGGATTTTAGATGAGGTTTTCTCGAAAATTGAATAAGTATTTGTTACAGATTTATTACAAATATATGTTGATTTTTTTAAATCCTGATAGTAAAATGTGGATACTTGATTAATGGGCGCCTTACATAATTGTAAGGAGTGCTTAAATGAAAAATATAATAATAAGCGTTTGTGTCTTGATAGTTGCCGGTTTGCTGACAGCCTGTTCCGGAGAGGAAGAGATCATTTTCTCCGATGAAGGGAGCAAAAACCCGGATGATGTTTATGCCGGGGATACTTTATCAGGGGAAGCAGGGCCGGTTGAAAAGCCGGACTATGCCAAAGAAACCGAACCCGTGGAGGAAGCTTATATCTATGTATGCGGAGCTGTAAAGCGGCCCGGGGTGTATATAATGGAGAAGGATTCCAGAATATACATGGCCATAGAAAAAGCCGGGGGAGTATCTGACGGAGCCGATGTCAGCGGATTAAATCTTGCTTCATCCGTAAGTGACGGGATGGAAATATATGTTCCGAAAAAAGGTGAAAGCACAGACAGGGCTAAAGCAGGTGTGACAGATGACGGTCTTGTAAATATCAATACCGCAGATAAGGAAAAGCTTATGACCATAAAGGGCATAGGGGAATCACGTGCGGAGGACATTATAGCCTATCGTGAAAGCAACGGTCTTTTCGGTAAATGTGAGGATATAAAAAACGTTAACGGTATAAAAGATGGTCTTTATAATAAAATAAAGGATCAGATAAAGGTTTAGTCGATAAATGAGTAAGATTCTTGTGGTTGATGATGAAAAGAATATTGTAAAGGGTATAACCTTCAGCCTTAAACAGGACGGATATGAGGTTGACAATGCTTTTGACGGTGAGGAGGCATTAAATCTCGCCAGGGAAAGCGGATACGATATCATTCTTCTGGATGTTATGCTGCCCAAGCTTTCGGGTTTTGATGTCTGCCAGCAGATAAGGGAGTTTTCCGATGTTCCCATAATCATGCTGACTGCAAAAGGTGATGATATGGATAAGATCTTAGGGCTTGAATACGGAGCTGATGATTATATCACAAAGCCTTTTAATATTCTTGAGGTTAAAGCTCGTATAAAGGCTATTATGCGCCGTTCCAAAAAGAATGAAGAAAAGCCCGAAAAAAGAATAAGCGTAATAGAGCATGGGAATTTCAGGCTGGATCTGGATGGAAGACGTGCCTATATTGCCGGAAAAGAGATCAATCTTACCGCAAAAGAATTTGACGTATTGGAGCTTCTGGCTTCCAATCCCAATAAGGTTTACAGCAGAGAAGGCCTGTTAAATTTAATCTGGGGAAAGGATTATCCCGGTGATGAAAGAACCGTTGATGTTCATATAAGACGTCTCAGGGAAAAGATAGAGGATTCGCCAAGTAACCCCAGATATGTTCATACAAAATGGGGAGTCGGGTATTATTTCCAGGCCTGATAACGGATCATTAAAAAGCATAATATATGAACAGTATTTATACCAATATCTTTAAAAATTTTCGTTTTTTAAAAAGTCTTAAGTTGCGTATTTTTATACTGCTGCTGCTTATGGGCATTGTACCGGCAGTAGCGGTCGGCGCGACCGTAATGCTCAATTATGAAAAAAGGGCTGTCTTTGAAAAAACCGTTGAATCTACCAATTATTGCAGAGCTCTGGCAAATCATATCGAAGAAGTCGGTTTTCTTTCAAATCCCAATGAAACATCGCTTGATGATGAATTATCGCTTGTGTCCGAAATCCTTTCCGGAAGGATAATGGTAATAGACAGTGATTATGTTGTTGTATCTGATACATATTCCCTTGCCAACGGAAAGATCATGATCTCAAAGGAGGTCATTGACTGTTTCAACAGCGGTGTAAACGAATCGCATAATGACGAAGAAAACAAATACATAG
>JAILOD010000224.1 GCA_024691015.1 Lachnospiraceae bacterium | reverse complement strand
CCTCTCTTAATGCCTGGTCCAGCTCCTTTACAAAAAGACCCTTTCCTCCGATCTCATCAAGCCTTTTATCCAGGATCTTATCTCCGGTGGTCTTCATCGTGACCATATTCACATCTATCTCGGGATGATTTATCTTTAGATATCTGATCACAGTTTCCGTTTGTGCGACAGCAAGTGCACTCTCACGGCTTCCGACAATCAGCTTTTTTACATATTCAGCCAACTTATTTCTCCTGTAGTATCCTTTACTTTTTCAAAACCTCGTCGATCACTGCTTCCGTTTTTTCCCTGATCTCTTTAACCAGTTTATGGGCCTCTCCGCTTGCGGTAAAGCCGACCGTAAACGGTTCCTTATAAATAAGCCCCGGGAAATAAAAATCACAGTCATTTTTATCTGAACAGTTATTTGCCGGTATACCCTTATCCCGGCTTATTTTTGTAATGGTTTTATTGATCACAAGGTCATCGGTACAGGCCAGAACCAGACGCATACCATAAACATCATTTTCCTCAAAGGCTCTTAGAATAACCTCAGTCTTACCGACTGCCTCTTCTGAATTTATAAAGCTCTCAAAGCTCTCTGTCAGCTCCTTTGCAACAATAACCGCTTTCCCTGCAAAGGGCAGGATCGCCCTGGTACGTCTTTCGGCAATATTGCCGCCGCCCACGATAAGTATTCTTGAGTTTTCCAGATTTACAAAAAGCGGAAAATACGCCATTATCTGATGTCTCCTTTTACAGGTTTTTCTTTTTATATATAAACATGATTGACAGAGCCGAAAAAACGCATAGATACACAAATAGCACAACGTATCCGAATACTCCCGCATCTCCGCCTTTTGATATGGTCCTTATCATCCCGCTCGCCTGTGAAAGAGGAAGAAGGGCGATCACCTGAGATATGCCTGCGGGCATCTGATCCGTGGAAATAAAGGTATTACACAGAAAGGTCATCGGCATGATTATATAAGAGGTAAATCTCGGTGCATCCGAATAGCTTTTTGCAAGAAAGGACAAAACCAGCGCAATGGTCGCAAACACCGTTCCGTTTAAAAACATTATAAAGAACGACTGGGCATTAAAGATCAGTTCGCTCCTTAACGGAAGAGTGATAAGTAGAATTACGATCGCTGCATACATTCCCCTTAAGCTTCCGCCCAATATCTGCCCGATTATAAACTGCCACAGAGGTGTCGGTGATACCATCACCTGATCCAGGGCCTTCTCGTATAGTCTCTGTACGCTCATATTCTGAACGATGGCACCAAAGCTTCCTGTCATCGTAGACATTGCCACGATACCGGGTATAAGAAAGTTCAGATACGGCTCACCCGAAGCGGTTGTTTTCACACCCAGTCCGAATACGATAAGATACAATACTGGCGCTATCATCGCCGCAACCGTGATCTTTATGAAATCTCTTTTAAATTCTGTCCATTTTTCCCAAAGGACCGTTATTATTCCCATTTTTATCTGTCCTTGTTTATCGCCTGACCGGCACATTCAATAAATACGTCTTCAAGAGTCGTCGATCTTAGCGACGCCGTCTCTGCTGCGGTTTTAAGATACTCGATCGCTTCATCCTTTTTATGAAAGTATTTGCTCTCAAGCTTACCGTCGGTATTTTCATCGACCGTATATTTCCCAAGCTCGTCGATGAGTGCCGCCGGTGTATCGAGCTTCTGAAGCCTTCCTCCGTTAAGAAGCGCTACCCTGTCGCACAGAGCCTGTGCCTCCTCTATATAATGCGTGGTGAGGATTATCGTCATGGTCTCACTGTTTATCGACCGAAGCATATTCCACATCTGCCGCCTTGAAAGCGCATCCATCCCTGCTGTGGGCTCATCTAAAAGAAGGATCTCAGGCTCTACCAGAAGAGCGCGGCAGATCATGAGCTTGCGCTTCATCCCGCCCGATAAATGCCTTACGGTCCTTTTCCTGTAATCTATTAATCCGGCAAATTCCAGAAGCTTATCCGATCTCTCCTTCATAACCTTTCGCGGAATAAAATAGAGCCGTCCCTGATATTCCATAACCTCATCCATGGTCATATCCTGTCTCATCGAATACTCCTGTGTTATCACGGACAGCTTTCTTTTTTCCTCGGATGCTTTCCTGTCAAGCAGGCGACCGTCGATCCTGATCTCCCCCTTACTTGGCAGAAGAACGGTACTCATCATGCTGATGGTCGTGGTCTTTCCCGCGCCGTTCGGTCCCAACAGTCCGAAAAATTCTCCGGTCTTAATAGTAAGGTTAAGATCATCTACAGCCTTGAAATTTCCAAATTGTTTTGTAAGTCCTTTTATTTCTATCATATGATTTAGCCGTCAAAGTAATGAAAAATTATTTCGCTATTATCAAAGAGAAATATCCGGCTTCATCCGGGATCTCTTCGGCACTTCTGTATATCTTCTCATTTTCCATGCTGCAGTTTTCAACGCACCCTACATCTCTTCCGCTCTTTACAAGAAGCTCCTTCGTCTCCTTCATATGACTTGCGGCCTTCATCAGAACATAATTTCCGGGAAGATCGAGTTTATCCGTGGTCTTGTGTACGGCAGGGATAACGTGAAGCTGCTCGTCCCATTCAGCGAGAGGCATATTAAGTCTTGCAGCTGCAGCACAGAAGGATGTGATACCGCTGACCAGCTCCACCTCATAGCCATCCGCTTCAAGAATGTGCTGAAGATAGCTGAAGGTGCAATAAACGGTCGGATCCCCCAGCGTTATGTAAACCACATTTTTACCTTGTGATAAATATTCCTCCAGAAGGGCTGCTCCCTTTTTGTGTTCCTCTTCGATAAGAGCTCTGTCCTTTATCATCGGCATATAAACCGGCACCAGGGTTTTGTTCTCGATCTCCGGAACGATACCTGCTGCGATTCTGTATGCCACAGAATCCTTTGCTACCTTTCCGGGCACTGCTATTATCTCATTTTCTCTGATAAGACGTGCCGCCTTAAATGTCATAAGTTCCGGATCTCCCGGTCCCACTCCTACTCCGTACGCTTTACCTTTCATCTTTTCACCTCATTTCACGGCTTTAAAAAGCTCGGCTTTCTCAATATGCTTAACAAACAGTTCCTGTATATCCTTCCATTCTCCTATCCCCCTTAACACGGTTTCCACATTGAAACCTTGACCGGAATTCAGGAGAATGTTCTTCCACGAGTCCTCTTTTTCTCCGGCAAGATCATTTATCGCATGGTCTCCGGCCACTACCATAAACGGTGCAAGGAGGATGTTTGAATAGCCGGAAATTCTTTTCAGGATATCCCTGATCGTTGGTGTGCCTTCAACGGTTGCGATGTAATAGGCATCTGCCCCGCTTTTATTAAGTACCTCCTGCAGCTTTTCATATACCGAATTGGATGGTGCATCGGTTCCGTGTCCCATTAACACAATGGCCGTTTTATCATCCTTTAGAGGAAGCTCTTTCCTTATTGCCCTTGCTGCCGTAATAAAATCCTCATCCGAATCCAGAAGCGGACAGCCGAGGGAAATGCTTTCAAAATCACCGGCATATTCGTCAATGGTTTCCGTTAACTTATGGTATTCTTTTCCTGCCATAAGATGTGTAGGCTGGATAATAAGCTCTTTAACTCCGTTGGCCTTAGCTCTTTCCAAGGCTTCCCCCGGGCTGTCTATTATTATCCCGTCACGATCGGCTAAACGTGATCTGATAAACCTACTTGTAAATGCACGTCTGACACTGTAGTCCCCAAAAGCCTTTTCCACGGCATCTTCTATTGCCCCAATGGTCTTTATCCTGGTCTCCTTAAAGGTCGTGCCGAAGCTTACCACAAGTATCTCCTTCCGACCTATGTCATTTTCGTTTCTCAAGTTTTCCATACAAACCCTTTCGGAATAATAAAGCCTAAAAAAACTGCAACCTGATTAGCTGCAGTTATCGCCTTTTATTTCTGACAGTTACTACATATCATACACTAATAATATTTAAAACTCAACAAAAAGAGATGCTCTCCCGATGCCGGTTATGCCTTTTTTCTCATTTTTCTTTACTTAAGGCATACACTTTCCTTTTTAGGACTCTCTTTCCCTGCGCCCGCTATGCCTTTTTTCTCATTTCCCCTTACTTAAGGCATACACTTTCCTTTTTAGGACTCTCTTTCCCGGCGCACGCTATGCCTTTTTTCTCTTTTTTCTTTACTTAAGGCATACACTTTCCTTTTCAGGTCTACCTTTCCCGACGCCCGCTATGCCTTTTTTCATTTTCTATCAAAGAGAGTGATTATATATAAAAAGGCTGCCGCACATTTGTGCAGCAGCCTTTTCTAATAAATATGACTTCGTAAAACCAAACCTATAGATTATCAGCTTGTTTTCTTCGTCCATTTACCTGTTGTTCCTTCCCATTCAACAGTCTGACTATTTTCAGTATATGTAAACTTTGTGATCTTATATTTGCTTTTTTTTCCAGTTGTCCCGAATGTTGCCGAAAATGTAAATGTTTGCTGAATATCTGTTAACGACTTTATTTTGCTATTTGTTACATATGTTGTCGGATTCGAAACATCATTACCATACGCCTCATCCGCAAGCCCTTGTGCAGCAACAAGTGCTGCGTTTGCGTTTGTAAGTATCTGGGTTTGTTTTGCCTTATCTATCCAGCCCAAAAGTGCGGGGATAAGAACTGCCATAAGGATGGCAAGGATTACAAGTACAACGATGAGTTCCACAAGGGTAAAGCCCTTTTTGTCTTTCTTTAAATTGTTGAGTTTTTTTAACATAATTTCGTCCTCCTGGAAAAATCTCTCTTTATTATTGTAATACAAAATTACAGACCGAACAAGCCTCCTTTTCCGGAACTGCCGAAGCCCGTCATCTGGTCTGCCGCCGAAGCGCCCGGGCCCAGCTTATTTTCCATTTCTTTTTTATCCACGGCATATTCAAGTGCGGAATCCCTGGAAATGATCCCCTTCTGATATGCCTCAACAAGAGATACGTCCATTCCCACCATTCCCAGCTGGCGGCTGGTCTGGATCATACTCGGAATCTGATAGGTCTTATCCTCACGAATGAGGCTTCGTATTGCGGAAGTACAATGCATGATCTCCATGCAGGCAACCCGCCCCGTTCCGTCGGCCTTGGGGATCAGTCTCTGGGAAATGACCGATTCCAAAACCATCGCAAGCTGCGTACGTATCTGATCCTTCTGCCCTTCGGGGAAGGCATCCACAATACGGTTTATGGTAGAATCCGCTCCTATAGTATGAAGCGTTGAAAATACAAGGTGGCCTGTCTCGGCAGCAGTTACTGCAGTGCTTATGGTCTCAAGATCACGCATTTCACCAACAAGTATTACATCCGGGTCCTCACGAAGTGCGGCTCTTAAGGCATTGCCGAAGGACTTTGTGTCCTGCCCCACCTCTCTCTGGTCCACAAGAGACTTATCATTCTGATACAAATACTCTATCGGGTCCTCAAGCGTTATGATGTGCGACCGTCTTGTCGTATTTATTCTCTGTAAGAGCGCTGCAAGTGTGGTCGATTTACCCGAACCCGTGGGACCGGTGACCAGCACCATTCCGCTGTGCTTGTTTGCAAGATCGATTACCGAAGGCGGAAGCCCCAGGCTCTCCGGATCCGGAATCACGGCACTCATAAGTCTTAAGGCTGCCGAGCACTTTCCCCGCTGACTGTAAACATTCACACGGAAACGTCCTATGCCATCCACTCCGAAGGACAGATCGGTCTCTCCGAATTCCTCAAATTCCTTTTTATGCATGTCATCCAAAAGACTGAATAATAGCCTCTTTGTGTCTTCCCCGGAAAGCACCTCCATCCCGTCAAGCTCTCTTAATTCAGAATGGATCCTGTATCTGGGCTTCGAATCGGCTGCTATATGCAGGTCGGACGCCTTGTTATCCTTGGCAGCCTGCAGCAGGTTTATAAGTTGTGAGTCAATGTTCATGCTTTCTCCTTTCAAAACCGTTTATCATTCCTTTTTATATACATTTTTAAATACCAGAGTAACCGGATC
>JAILOD010000109.1 GCA_024691015.1 Lachnospiraceae bacterium | reverse complement strand
AAAAAACAATGTTATCTTTAGTAGATAAAACCAAATATGCATTTGGTTTATTTCTAAGAAAAGAAGATAATACTGATGCATTATTTAAACCTATTCCGGTGAATATGGCTAAATCCTCGTCAATGCCAAAATGTTGTTTTAAGCTATTTTTGATGAATTCTATTCCATCAGAATTATATTTTTTACCTTCCCTGGTAATTACAAATACAGGAATAGATTCTTTTATTGGTGTTTTGCCTGTTGGTTGAATATTAATAAGATCCATATTTTGATTGTCTCCTTATTCAAAAAAATGTTTTTTCTTATACCGATATTCTTGCCACTTTCCCCCATTTGGGTGTTACTACATCATTATTTATAAGCCAGAGAACCGGGATAGACATAGCTGCACTCTCCGGCGGTATTGGAGCATAACCATCCGTGAGAATAATGATACTTGCCGGTAACCTGTCCTTCATATGCTTTCTGACATAACTGAATATGATACTGAAATCCGTACCGCCTCCACCTCGCGGCTTTATTTTTAAAAGTTCAAGCTCATTGGAAAACTCCACAGGCTCTGTAACATATGAATCAAAGAAACCCAGCCAGCCTTTTAATGCCCCACCAAACTGGTCTATTGCACCTTTTATTTCAGTATAAACCACGGCTATCATTTCATCAGACACCGATCCGGAAGTATCAACCATAAAAAGGATATCTGATAGTGCATCCTCCTTTTCGTTATAATCCGGCAGATAAAAATCACTATCATCCATCCTTCTGTCCGGTGGCATAAAAGAATAATCCGTTATCTCTTCCTGTACAAAACAGTTTAATATTGTTCTCCAATCGGTTTGCGGTTTCCTTAAGTCATTTATTATGCGCTGGGCAAATACAGGTAACATTCCGCGTGTATTTGAAGGATCCCTGATCTCAATTGCTGCACAAACATCCTCTAAATGTTTTAACCATTCATCCTGAAGAAATTCATCCCTCTCCATTGCGCTCCATTTTGAATGATCATCCCAGGTTTTTGCTTTATCATCTTTATTATCATCTGTTGGATCGTCATTACCCTGATCGCCCTGTTTTTCTTCATCAAACCTGTCTTGGGTGCTCTTCCCACCTTGGAAGTTATTACCGCCTTGTTCTTCAAGCATCTGATACACCTGTTCGGCCGTATAATTATAACCCTCCTTGTTATCGGGAGCCGTATGCATACTGACCCCATACTCTTTTAAAGAGATCCTGCGCTCATCCATATCAAATGACTTCAAAATATTAGAATTAACAACAATGTCACAGGCTATATTATACCGGTCCGGGTCTCTTTTATCCCTTCTTCCCGGATGTAGAAGGGCAACATGGAGAATCTCATGCATAAGGATAAAATCCAACTCAGAATCGCTTATTTCGTCTAAAAATGAAGGGCCAAAATAAAACTTGTTTCCATCCGTTGATGCCGTATTGCAATTCTCATCAAGGGCAAAATTCATGTGCATTATAAGGAGCCCATAAAACCCGTTTGTTGAAAGTATCCTCATCCGGGCCAGAAGAAGCCTTTTCATATATTTCTTTTTCTTCTCTTCAGACAGATCCATTCATCAAACTCCCTTTGCTGTTTAACCATTTCATATATTCCGGTATCTTTAAAAGCTTCTTTTCATATCCGTCTTCTATATATCTGTAATCCTTCATAAGAACCACGGAAAAATCCGGAGGCATCTTATCAGCATATCTTATCGAATTGGCAATTCCTTCAAGATCATCTTTATGCTCTTTGGCATATGCTGTCATAGATGATACGAGTGCGTACAATGCATCCGTGCTTTTAGGTATTTTTGTCTCTTTTCCCGCAAATATATCTTTAATATCCGGCAGATCCTTATAAACGTTTTTCCATTTTCTGAACTCTACAGCTACGCCTATCCCGACAAGACCGGCTATCATATCATACATTGTATCTATATCATCGCTTATTGAATTTAAAATATTGCTAACCATCTCCCAGGACCTGGGGGTTGGAAAGGCAAGATCATCTCCAGCGGGTTCAAAATTCATCAGATGATTGGGTTTAAACGACAAAAAACCTATAACTTTGTCGTTAATACCTTGCTTTACAGCCCATTCTTTCCAGGATTCAAAGTTGCTTTCCACTTCTATGTGCATAAGCCTGTTTGCAAGGGCCTTGGGCATCTTATAGGCAACAGACTTATCAGTAACCCTGTTTCCGGCAGCAATTACTATACAATTATCAGGTAGTAAATGCTCCCCAACCTTTCTATCCAGCACTATCTGATAAGCAGCTGCCTGAACCGACTGGGGTGCTGCCGATATTTCGTCCAGAAATAAAATATTAATGACATTATCTGATGCATCCATCTGAAAGATCTCAGGCCTTAGCCATACAGCCAGCGTTTTATCTGCATTTGCTGTCGGTATTCCTCTAAGATCAATTGGATTAAACAATAAAAGTCGTACATCTGTGATGCTTACTTTTTTCCCGGTCTCTTTTTCTATTTGCCTGCCTATCTGGCCTACAGCCTGGGATTTACCGACTCCCGGAGGACCCCAAAGCATTACTGAGGGCATCATTTTAATCCCGATCCCTGACTTTATTAAACCTGTGTATGCTTCGGAAAGCACATTCTCCATTTTTCCGATGGATAATACCGGAATATTTTTAAATTTCAGTTCACTCATTCTTTGTTTACCCCCAGAATATTATCGATTTCTGTTATCCTCTCGCGTAAGAGTTGTATCCAGTCCGTATAGCTCTCTTGATTCGCCAGTTCTTCCTTTATAGTCCTCTGCCTGTCTTCATATTGCAGCTGCGTCTTCTTCAGATTATCCAGTTTTTTCGGAAGCGCCTCAATAAAGTTATCTAATCTTATCATATTTCCTATTTCGCTGTCTGCCAGAGTGACGCGGTATCTGCCCTTATATGATAACCACACATAACGGCCGGAAGGGCTCATGCTTTCAGGCAGGATAATATCAAAGCCCTTATAAGTCCCGAAAAGCTCCTCCTTCGTCATAAATGTATACTCACTTACAGCTTTGTTAAACCGCTCTCTGAAGCTCTTCCTTTCGGCTGATTCCTGCTCCTTATCCGGTGTTGATGTCGCCGACGGATTCCCTGATACCCATTCCTTATAATGGTTCAGATCCTGCTCACATAATTGTATGTCATTTCTGGTATCTGCTATTTTCCCGGGCAGGTCAAGCAGCTCCTTTTCCATACGTATTCTCGATTCCACGGCATTTCTGCTTAAAGCCAGACATCTGGACAGTTCGTTCTGTGTTTCAACCCTTTCTTTAACAAGAGGATTACCCACAGCCAAAGCCTTAACTTCCGCATAATTAAGGACAGTATCCTCAATATCCGAAGAATCTCTGTCTGCCAAAGAACCGGCTAACAGATCTGAAATGAACCTCTGCTTTGTTTCCAATAACTGCCATGAATAAGCGTCAAAGCTGCCTTGTGTGATATATCTGCAGATCTTCACCTTGGGATTCATATTCCCCTGACGTATGATCCTCCCCTCTCTCTGCGTCATATCTGCCGGCCTCCAGGGAACATCAATGTGATGCAGTGCAATCAGACGATCCTGTACATTAACGCCAAGTCCAAGTTTAAAGGTCGATCCGATTAGTATCCGGATCTCTCCGCTCCTCACCTGTTTAAACAGTTTTGATCTCTTTGCTTCTGTTTCCGCACTATGAATAAAAGCTATCTCTTCTTCACGTACGCCTAAAGCAATCAGTCTCTGCTTAAGATCATCGTAAATATTAAACCCGGCTTTAGGTGTCGAGATATCACAAAATATCAGCTGTGTACTCTTAGCAGCAGCTGTTTCAAAATATATATCTGCAACATTTTTTGCGCAAGCAGCGGCTTTTGAAGATGATGAGCTTATTGCATCAGGATCAACAAGCCGCATATCCAATGCCGCCTTACGTCCGTCTGTCGTGATCTTAAGCATGTTATCCTCTTTCCTGCTCACATGGCCGGAACGGACACTATCTGCACGGCTTGAGATTTCTTCCAGATATTCAATAAACTCCGGAGTCTTCTCTACCATGGTGTCTATATATCCATCATGGACAGGAATGCCCATCTGTTTACTCATAGGATGAAAGTCAGCAATCATGGACAGGAGTGCTGTCAATTCTGTAAGATTATGGAATTTTGAAAAACGAGTTGCCAGTCTGTAGGAGTTTGTATCTACGTCTACCTCAAACTCGGTCTTTCTTTCGGCAAACATTCCGATCCAACTGTCGAAGCTTTGGAGATCCATCATAGCAAGCTCTCCACTTTGCAGATATGACTGCATAATAAAGGCATCTGTAATCGAGTTGGTAATAGGGGTTCCCGTAGCCATCACTACACCTTTACCACCGTTACTCCTCTGTATAAAATGCACCTTGTTAAACATATCTTTACATTTTTTTGAACCGGAAGAACTGACGCCAAGTACAGCACTTGTACTCGTTTCAATAGGTACATTTTTAAAATTATGAGCTTCATCAATGAACAGTCTGGTTATTCCCAGTTCATCAAAATATACGGAATCATAATTATCCTCTGAAACAACAAGCTTCGAAAGCTCTTGTGAGAGTTTTCTTGCCTTTCTTCTAAGGCCTGATGTATCATTCTTTCTATTTAAGGAAGCTTCTCTGA
This sequence comes from Lachnospiraceae bacterium, assembly GCA_024691015.1. GTDB lineage: Bacteria > Bacillota > Clostridia > Lachnospirales > Lachnospiraceae > NK4A144. Next base: position 1,787 of record JAILOD010000109.1, on the reverse strand, counting down.
CCAGATTTCTTTTTTCGAGAAGACTCTCTTTATAAGACTCCTTTGAAAGCGGAATCTGTTCAAAACAGCTGTAAGCAATAATAATCCCGTCATAATCCCCGTCACGCATCTGCTTTAATACAGAGTCTCTTCTTTCAGGCTTAAAAGCCTTCGGATCCACGCAAAGCAGCTTTGCATCAGGGTACATGGTCAGAAATATAGATTTCCATTGGCCTATGATATTATTTGGAACGACATACATGTTCTTCTTTGACAGACCCATACGTCTTAATTCCTGCCCTGCAGCTATAAGCACATACGTTTTACCTGCTCCGACATCATGCGCGAGCAGGGTGTTAGGGGTAAAAAGTATTCTTGCAACAGCATTTTTCTGATACGGATAAAGTGTTATCTCCTTTGACATGTTTGGAAACTCCAGAAAAGAACCGTCAAATATCCGCCTTTGCACACATCCGTATTTTCCCTGAAAAATCCTTTCAAGCCTTGCTTTACGGTCTATATCAGTCCAGATCCAGTCCTGAAAAGCTTTTATCATCTTCTGTTGCTTTTCAACGGCGGCCATCGTTGCCTCTTTGTTAAGAACACGTTTAGTCTTGGATTTAGAAGAATCACTCTCAGCTGAGTCCATAATCTTGATAGTCTTCATATTTAGAGTATTTTCTAAAATTTGAAGGCCACCCATTCTGGGGGTTCCCCAGGTTTCTCCGACAGGTATGTGATATCCATATCTGTTTTTGTACGGTATCTCCCAGGTTCCGGTTACCTCATCGTGTCTGGTTTTCAAATAATCAAAAATAGGACTATTCTGAGGATAATAGCGAAGTAATGCATGAATATCACCAAATAAAAAATCCATGAAATCATCAATAACATCTGTGGGAACCCAGGGCGATCCAATGGTAACAAAGATTTCATTAGATGCAATAGGAGCCGGCATTACCTTTTCCAGTGCATTTATATTGTCTGTAAAAAGGTTAGGATATTTCTTATCTGCAGCCTTTGCATCCTTTAATTTAAGCATAAGATTACCTGACAGATATTCATCTGCCGTTTCCCATCCTTCGTAATAATCTTCATGCCACGTTAAAGGGTTCTGATAAACAGACCCCTTTAGCGCTCTGATAACATCCAGCTTGTTCTTACCCGTCACATTAGAAATATACTCGATATCTACTTTTCCATATGTGGTAAGACACATAACAAGAGCATCGGATACACTGTCTGTGCTTTCTTTCTGACAAGTATCCTCTGTATCAAAGACTATATCCCAGTCAAGAGAGAGATCTTCTATTGAAGTGTTGTTTATATCAGTTCCCATAAAAACTCCTTTGTAACAAATTCTCTCATAATAATACATTCCGCAAAGCTGATTTAGAATAAACTTACAGTTTAATCTCGTGTTTCCCAATTCCCTGTCTTTTACGGCCTATTCATACACACCGGCTTAAGTAAAGACTCCTTCCCGGCCCCGTAGAAACAAGGCCCGTGGGCTAAGCATTATATCCCAGGGATATAGCTCATTTTTTATGGTTGACCTATCACCATCCTATTTATGATAAAATTATAATAGTAGCTTTAAATTCTAATCGAAAATTTCACGGGGGATTTTGGCATCATTAACAGGCAACACTCTTTTCTTCACGGTTTTCCTGAACCGGGAAGTCAAAGCCTATATTCTGAACCTTTATCCCCTTAGGACGGCCCTTCCTTTTCATATCAAGGCTTACAGAAAAGGCATATATACCGTCTGTGAAGATAAACCTATGGGTTCCGTTTTTGTTTGTTGA
>JAILOD010000060.1 GCA_024691015.1 Lachnospiraceae bacterium | reverse complement strand
TGAAAAGATTAATGCAAAGACACTATGGGTAACGCTTATACTGCTGTTTTTTTGCTCAATGATACCGTATGCAACAGATCTTGTAAGTGGTGACTTTAACAATAAACTGGCTCAGGGATTTTATGGTGTATTCGTTATTTGCGTTACGCTCGCAAACATAGGATTGAGCATGGTTTTACAGAATGAGAATGAAGAAAACAAGAAGCCTGTGGAAGTCATGCAGAAAAGAAGATTATTGCTGTGGATAGATGTTGGCATAAAGGTCATAGGTCTTGTTTTAGCCTTGACAGTTTATCCTCCGGCAATGATGTATAGTGTGATAATCGCTGCGGGTATGTTGATGACCGGAATACGCTTTATGAAACTGGACTGGGATCATATGCAGTAAATAGAAGATATAAGAAAGCTGAAGATACATGATTGATGAAATCAGAAACAGAAAAGAACTGGTAGCTCTTGTCAATGAGATAGGCTTTCTGCCGTTCTTTTCCGGAAGGATAGAGGGATTTTCTCTTGAAGAGAATATTTCATACGATGCGTGGTATCAAGGCAGATGGAGCGGCAAGATCCATTGGGATGCCTGGGACTGGAAAGGACAGGTACTTCAGAACAAAGAACTCGTTTATGGAAAGTTCTTTGAGAAGAAAGCAGGCTTTATAAGCCTTAAGCTGTGGCCAGACTTTTGTAATTACAGGCGGGATGGATATGATTTCGATGCCAGATTCGATGATGGTCTTGCACCCTATAAGGACAAGGGAGTTGTGGACTATATTACCGTGGCAGGGGCTACGCTGACGAGGGATATCAAGGATAACCTCAATTATAAGAAGGATGGAAATAAAGGATTTGAGACAGTGATCACCAGACTTCAGATGGAAACCTATGTTGTTCCGGTGAATTATGAATACAGCAAGCGTAAAAGCGGTGACGAGTACGGCTGGGGCAACTGCCGATACGATATTGCAGAGAACTTCTGGGGAGATAAGCTGTGCCGGTCGGCATATAAGAGAAGCCCGGAGGAATCACTTAACAGGATCATAAAGCATATCAGAAAAGTGTTGCCAAAGCTGGATGAAGATGAACTCAGGTCATTGCTTAAAGGGTGAGATGAAGGATGGACAATATGAAAACATTTGTCCTTATTATCACGAATTATGAGGAGTTAATAAAGGTATTGGATGGATTTGACAGAAAGTGAGGGGTAAATTTGCTGCTAAAACAGATGCGATACTTTGTATCTATAATAGACGAGAACAGCTTCACGGAGGCGGCTGAGAAAAATTATATCTCTCAGTCTGCAATTTCCCAGGCACTGAATTCTCTTGAAAAAGAGTTGGGTGTCAAGTTGATCGAGAGGAAAAACCGAAGCTTTTCCGTGACGACTGCGGGAGAATTTTTTTACAGAAAAAGCAAGGCGCTTCTTAATGATCTGGAAAACATTAAGACAGAGACAGTGAGGCTTGGCAGTGATCAAGAGATGAATCTTCATATTGGATATATCAGCTTATATGCCGGTCCGGAACTGTCAGAGGCCATTGCTGAGTTTTCTTCCGTTTATCCGGAGGTTAATATATCAGTGCGTAGCGGAACCCATGAAGAGCTGTATCATGGGCTTGTCTCCGGTGAACTTGATATGGCTTTAAATGATCAACGCAGGGCATTTTCGGATGACTATGTAAATATGGAACTTAAGAATGCCGAGTGTATTATTGAGATTTCAGAGCGAAACGGACTCTCATCAGCGGAGAGGCTGGAAGTGGGTGATCTTTCTAAGCTGTCCTGCATTATCGTGTCGTCTAAGGAGCAGCGTGATACCGAAGCAGAGTATTACAGAAACATCCTGGGGTTTAGCAGTGATTTTATCTTTGCCGAGACGCAGGAAGAAGCAAGGCTCATGGTTACAGGCAACAGAGGATTTCTTCCGGTGGAGGCTGTGGGAAAACTGCCGGAGATATCGGGTGCAATAAAAAGGATACCACTTTTTAGGAAGAACCGTCGTGTGACGAGGAAGTACTGTATATTCTGGCAAGAAGCAAGAACGGGCTATTATATTGAGGAGTTCGCTGAAATGCTTCGAAAAAGGCTTTCATAGATATCGCATAAGTTTAACTTATTAAAAACCGTCGAAAATCGAATTGATGATTTTTGATGGTTTTTTTATTATGAAGAAAATCAGCAGATTGAAGGAAAGGAGTTCTCCTATGGCAGATAAAAGAAAGATTGGGAAAAGTGGATTAAAGGTAAATCCAGTAGGGCTTGGGTGCATGGGGTTTTCCCACGCTTACGGAGCACCTACAGAGAAAAATGAAGCTATATCCATGATCAGAAAAGCTTATGACATGGGATATGATTTCTTTGATACAGCTGAGTGTTACATAGGTATGAATGCCGATGGCAGCACTTCTTATAATGAGGAACTGGTTGGAGTGGCGCTAAGGGATGTTAGAAAACATGTGGTAATCGCAACGAAGTTTGGCGTTGCACATGGCAGCAATGGTCTGATCATGGATTCAAAGCCAGAGACGATAAGAAAATCGGTTGAGGGTAGTCTTAAGAGACTTGGGGTAGAGGTGATAGATCTATATTACCAGCACCGGATCGATCCGAATATTGAGCCTGAAACCGTAGCTGAAGTAATGAATGAGTTGATAAAAGAAGGAAAGATCAGGTACTGGGGAATTTCAGAAACAACGGAAGATTACCTTAGAAGAGCGGATAAGGTATGTCCTGTATCTGCCGTTCAGAATCGTTACTCTATGCTTGCGAGGGATAATGAGAAGCTGTTTCCGGTATTGGAAGAACTTGATGTGGCACTTGTTGCCTTTTCACCTCTTGGGAACGGTTTTTTGACAGGAAAATATAATGCCTCATCTAAATTTGAGGCGGGAGTTGATTACAGAAGTCATATGCCTCAATACACAGAAGAAGGATTTATGACGGCAGAAAGCCTTATGAAAAGACTGGACGAGCTGGCTACAGAAAAGGGAGCGTCCAAAGGGCAAATATCCCTTGCATGGATGATCTGCAAGAAACCATATATTATACCCATTCCCGGCAGTCGGAAAGAAGGGAGACTTAGGGAGAATATTGGCTCGGCAGAGGTGAGCCTGAGCGAAGCAGAGATAGCAGAACTCGATGAATTACTGGATAAACTTGATATGCCGGTATACGGACAGAAAAAGTAGGTGTGTTTATGGAATTTGAAGAGATTCTGAAAAGAAGGCGGTCTGTTAGAAGATTTACAGATCAGCAGGTAAGAGAAGAGACGATCATTCAGATTATGAACGAGGCAAGACATGCTCCGACATGGGCTAATGCGCAGGAAACCCGGAT
>JAILOD010000057.1 GCA_024691015.1 Lachnospiraceae bacterium | reverse complement strand
ACCGACAAGCTCTTTAAATACAACACCCAATTAAAAAACATTTTACTTCACTTCGTTTGGCAATCCTTTCACGTAGACGAATCAATCTTGCTGGCATAGTTATCCTTGATCTTGCATAAGTTACCCTATATCAGATTGAGATCGTTTTCTTATCACATCTCCTTTTCACGGCGCCTGCTATGCCTTTCCAAGCATTTTTCTTTATTTAAGGCATACACTTTTCTTTTCATGGCGGTATGGTAGCCCGAGACCCAAGTTTTTCTCTTTTGGAGGCTTAAGCGAAGTGATTCATCTCCAGCCGCGTCTTATTATTTGATCACACAAAAGCCCCTCCTACACCTGAAGTGCTGGAGGGGCTTACAGTCATTATTCAAATGTTATGCTTCGGCTTCAGCGTCAATACCAAGCTTCAAGGCTCCCATAATACCCTGGTCATCGTGAAGTGATGCAGGTGTGATATAGCTGTCCATATCCTCAAGCTCTTTTGCCTTAAGATATCCGTTAAGCTTCTTTGTAACCTTTTCACGGATAAGAGGGAAAAGGCTCTCCTGATGCATAACTCCGCCACCAAGTATGATCCTTCTTGGCGACAGTACATAAATAAGATTTGTGATAGCCTGTGCAAGATACTCCGACTCGATCTCCCAGACTTCATCGTTCTCCTTAAGCTCATTGCCCTTCTTTCCCCAGCGGCCTTCAATAGCGGGGCCCGCTGCCATGCCCTCAAGACAATCATGATGGAAAGGGCATCTTCCTTCGTACTTATCCTTCGGATGACGAAGAAGTGCCATATGTCCGGCCTCCGAATGGATCATTCCGTGAAGGAATTTTCCGCCCGTTATAATACCCATACCGACGCCGGTTCCTACAGTTATGTAAACCGCATCCTCAAGACCTTTAGATGCACCGTATGTAACCTCTCCGAGAAGCGAGCCGTTAACATCCGTATCAAAACCGACAGGTACCTTAAGCGCATCCTTCATTACTCCGACGATATTATAATTCTTCCAGGGTGTCTTCGGTGTAGATGTGATATACCCGTAGGTAGCGGACTTTTTATCAAGATCCACCGGGCCGAAACAGCCTATCCCCAACGCCCTGATATTTTTATCCTTGAAATATTCAATTATCTTAGGCATCGTCTCCTCAGGTGTTGTTGTGGGTATCGATACCTGTTCCGTTATCTTTCCGTTTTCATCGCCCAGCGCGCAAACCATCTTTGTGCCGCCGGCTTCCAGTGCTCCGTAAACCATATTTTTATTACCTCCAAAAATATTTTTTAAGCCTGACCGTCTTTTTCACGGCCTTCCTGCATCATATTGATCGCTTCTATGGCAAGCTGATAATACGTTCCGATATCACGCATCTCCCTTGCACCTGCAGCATTACACTGCGACACCATCTTTTCAAAATAGCTTTTTGCCTCTTCGATCGTACTTCTCGTAATAACAACACCGTTACAATAAAGCGTGCCCGTTTCGGCATTGTAGCGGCTCTTGGAAAACCTGTCCGCCGTCGTCGCCAGAGCTCCCGTGGTGAGTGCCAGCTGCTGGATCAGGTTGGCCTTTGTTTCATCATTCATAAAATACCCTCCGAAATAAAAATTTTGTCCCCAAATATTCTATTTATCATCATCTCGGTATGCCGTTTCGCAGTATTTACATCTGTATGTCCCGTTTTCGGGATCGGTAAGAACAAATACCTGATCCAGCTGCTGCTCCGTGGATGTGATACATCTCGGATTATGACATCTTATTACATTGGTCAGCTTTTTGGGAAGCTCCAGATGAGGCTTCGAAATGATCTCCCCGTTTTTAATAACGTCTATGGTTGCGGTGTGATCCACATAACCGAAGAAATCCATATTGAACTGGTCTATCGGACACTCAACCTTTATCATGTCCTTCTTTCCCATTTTTCTGCTATAGGCATTTCTTATTATAGCAACACAACAGTCCAGTTTGTCCAGTCCCAGATCTCTGTAAATCTTCATTCCTCTTCCGGGCTGGATGTGATCGATTACAAACCCCTCTTCGATCTTTCCGACGTGAAGCTTGTATTCGCCTTGTTTTATCTCGTTTTCCGCCATGCTCTCTACCCCTTTACTCCACATTGATTTCCAACAGTTTAAGGATCAACGCCATTCTTATATACATTCCGTATTCAACCTGTTCAAAGTAAACAGCTCTCGGATCCTTATCCACTTCAACCGATATTTCGTTAACACGTGGAAGCGGATGAAGCACCAGCATATCCTCACGTGCAAGATCCATCTTCTTTTTATCCAGTATATAAAAATCCTTCAGTCTGACATAATCTTCCTCGTTGAAGAAACGCTCTCTCTGTACCCTTGTCATATACAGGATATCAAGTGTGGGAAGTATTTCTTCAAGCTTTGTGACTTCCTCAAAAGGAATATCATTTCTTAACAGCCAGTCGTTTCTGATATAATCCGGTATCCTCAGTTCTTTGGGTGAAATAAAAATGAACCTTACATTGGGATAGTTTATAAGAGCCCTGATCAATGAGTGAACCGTGCGTCCGAATTTAAGGTCTCCGCAAAAGCCTACCACCAAATTGTCAAGCCTTCCTTTTAATGATTTTATTGTGAAAAGATCCGTTAAGGTCTGTGTGGGATGATGATGACCGCCGTCTCCGGCATTTATAACCGGTATGGTGGAATTTGCCGCTGCAACCTGCGGTGCTCCCTCTTTGGGATGCCTCATCGCACAGATATCAGCAAACTTTGAAATGACCTTTATTGTGTCTGCAACCGTTTCGCCCTTTGTGGCCGAGGATGAATCCGCTGTGGCAAACCCCAGAGTCTTTCCTCCCAGATGAAGCATTGCAGCCTCGAAGGAAAGCCTTGTCCTTGTACTCGGCTCATAAAAAAGTGTGGCGAGAATTTTCCCGTCACACGCATGAGAATACTTTTCAGGCCGGGCTTTGATCTCACTACCCAGCTCCATAAGTTCGTTTATTTCTTCTACAGAAAGATCAAGCGGACTAATTACGCTTTTCATGTATTTATAAGTCCTCCCTTTGTTTTTACTCTAAGTATTATATAACCTGAGAGATTTCAAAACAAGGTTACATAAATCACGAAAAGCATCATAGTCCGCACTTTTTCCTACATTCTCGCCCTTCCGGCTCTCTTTGCAAAATTTACCCAGAGATGATGAATAATTCCCACATCCCTGTTCAGATTCTGCGGAAGGGTAGGGATACGGTCGTACAGTATCTGAAGATACTCATCCTTATTCCCGTTAAAATCCAGTATTTCCGCCAAATATATACTTCTCCCGCCGTTTGCCGGTGTCCTTATTCCGATCACAACACCGTAAACATCGACATTGTATTTGTCGGTATCAACTTTTATGCCTATCCTGTCACCTATCATAAGTGCCTCTTCCTCATCCAGAAACAGAGATATGCTGTGCTCTGTAAGTCTTGTCGTTATTCCCTCATATGTATTTTTGCTGTCTTCTCCTGTAACGACAACGTCCTCGGCATCATAAACATAAACCGCTTCATTATCGCTTTCGCGCCCGTCCAGAAGAAACAGCGAAACTACCATAAAATACAGATTCCTGATCATCCAGAATATTATCACTATAAGCCCGACAGATCCGACCCCGTTTATTATAAGCAATACCCTGACAATGCCGATAACAGAAAGGACAATTAAAACAATAAACGGAAGCATACCTCTTTTATCGGAATATCTTTTTTTATTCGCACCCGATTTATCCGTAACCTTAAATGCAGACAGGCTCATTCCCAGGCTTTCCTTAATTACCGGGATCAAAAGATATGGCATCACGGAGCTTTCATATATACCGCTCCACTTTGTGGAAACCCTGTTGGAGCTTATCCGCCTCAGCGTTATTTCCTGCAGTATAAACATGGGAAACCAGTATATAAACAGTTCGAGAAAACTGCACCTGAATACAGGAACGGCAAAAACCGCAAAAACAAGCGGTGAAAGAATATATATAAGGTTCTTCAGGGGCGAATACCAATAGCTGACAGAACTTAAATAACTGATCTTCTGACTTAAGTTAAGTCCTTTTTTTCTAATGATGTGAAGCTTTCTCGCAGTGTCGATCACTCCTCTGGCCCATCTTGTCCTCTGCTTGATATGCTCTTTAAAATTATCCGGTGTCACCCCGCTTGCAAGCGGCTTCGGAAGTCCCAATGACAGATATCCTGCCTCCTCTATCAGCAGGCCTGTTGCAAAATCCTCTGTAATGGTCTTTGTATAAAAACCTCCGATGCTTTCAAGCGCCTTTCTCGAAAGAACCGTATTTGAACCGCCATAGATAACAGAGTTGGTATCCGTCTTTGCAACCTCTATTGTCCTGTAGAAAAAATCCTGCTCGTTGGGCACTCTTCTTTCCGAATACAAAGTGTGCTGGAACACATCAGGATCATAAAAACACTGCGGTGTCTGCAATAATCCAAGGTGCTTTTGTTCCTCAGGTACTTTCCCCTCATTGTACTTCTCCATATCAACAAAATAGGGAATAGTCTTCATAAGGAATTCACTGCGAACTATCATATCCGCATCAAGAGTTACAATATAAGGAGCAGAAGTCTGAGACAGTGCATTATTAAGATTTCCTGCCTTTGCACCCTCATTATTATCTCTGTCAAAATAACCGACACCCATTTTCTGTGCAAGAGCTCTTATGCCTTTTCTGCGGTTATCATCACATATCCATATATGAACCTTGTTTTTATCCGGATATTCCAGATGTTTGCAACCGTTTACGGTCTTTCTTAAAAGACTTTCCGGCTCATTATAAGTTGCAATAAAAATATCAACTTCAGGATAATCCTCCTCATCTATCAAAGGAAGCGGATAATCTCTTACCCCCATTACACCCCTGTAGTGAACCAATGTCTCCAGGAATCCCATCATCTCGACCACAAGAAGAATAAGATTTACTGCAACCGCTATAAAACCAAACTCAAAGGGTACCGACCATTTTATCCTCCAGCAAAAGTAGATCAATGTAAATGCACCACTTATGCACACCAGTAACTTATTAAACGAAAATGAAGATCTGCTGTTATTCTTTCCCTTTTTTTCGATGTAATCACTGTATGACAGTATCTTCCCCGACCTTAAATGCTTCCTTCTGATAACTGCTCCGATAAGAGCAAAGATCATAACACCAACAAATGAATATACGGCAAATCCATTCCAGGCTTTTGATGCACTTATCCCCTTCTGATCCACGGACTGAAGCAATTTCTGCCCAATTTTCACAAACAGTCCCTCTTGTGCTTTATGAGAAACCTCTATAAAAGCAGGATCTTCTCCTCTTATAAGCGACCGCACCCACAAGCCTGTTTCTGTTATATTTTCATCATTAAGGATTTCATCTGCGGGAAGTATTTCCGTAAGCATTGCACTGGTCTCTTTTTTGTCTGAAAAGCTCCAGACTGCATAACCGATATGGTTTTCCTTAAGATAAGAAAACCACTTTGCACTGTTTGTATAATCGGTTTTCCCGTCACCGCTTGCTTCGCTGATACCACACTCTGTAATAAAAACCGGAACCCCGGTATTTCTTGCTCCCTTAAGTTCTGCATACAATTCATCATAATGAGAAGCCGTGTAAAAATGAAGTGTATACATCAGATTATCAAAAGGAAGCGGTTTTTCGGATGCAACCAATACATTCTGATCGTAATTCGGTGTTCCGACTATGATCACAGCATCAGGATTGTTATTTCTGATCACAGGAATGATCTTTTCCGAATATGAATATACCTCATCCCAATTTACATCCGTTCCGTTAGGCTCGTTACATATCTCATATAAAATATTGGGACAGTCCTTATATTTTTTACTGATCAGATCAAAAAACTCCGTTGCCTGATCTATGTTTTGATTGGGATTGTTGTCATTTAAGATATGCCAGTCGACAAGGATATACATGTCGGCTTTTATTGCGGCTTCTATACCTTTGATCATAAGATACTGACTGATCTGTTTTTCGTTCCCGCCGGAAGAATAGATATCACTGTACATCGCAAGACGTATGAGGTTACAATTCCAGTCCGATGACAGTGCTTTAAAGATATCCTCATTGATAATATCAGGGTACCAGGTCAGACCGTGTGTACTGACACCCCGAAGCTCTGCAAATCTCCCCTCTTCATCCTTAAGATCACATCCCTCAACGTGAAGCTTTCCGTTAACGGAAGGTCTTACCGTGATGTCGGTATTTGCAGCATATATAGGATTCACCATAAGCGTGCACAGTATAAAAATCACGCCTATGATGATCCAATATCTTACAGAAGTTAGCTTCCCCCTTTTTTGCATAGCCTTCTCCTCTTTATCCCCAATTAATGTCTTTCTCTTTTTTACGAAAGAAATTTCTGTGCCGATGTTGCGGCATTTGCCCCGTCGGCGGCAGCTGTCACTATCTGTCTTAACGGTTTTGTCCTTATATCACCCGCAACAAAAACTCCCGGAGTATTTGTCACTCCGTCTTCACCGGCCTTTATATATCCGCCTTCATCCATCTCAATCTTGCCTTTGAACACATCCGATTTAGGTGTGATACCAACCGCAATAAAGACTCCCGATACCTCGATGGTCCTTTCGCTTCCGTCCTTCTTGCTCTTCGTGATGACTCTCTCTACCTTGCCTTCACCCTCTATCCTGTCTATAACGGAGCTCCATACCATCTCCACGTTTTTGCATTCCTTGAGCTTATCCTGAAGAACCTTGTCCGCGCGGAGCTCATCTCTTCTGTGAACAACATAAACCTTGTTTGCCATTCTCGTAAGAAAGATCGCATCCTCGATGGCAGTATTACCTCCGCCCATTACCAGCACATCCTTGCCCTTGTAGAAGGCACCGTCACAGGTTGCACAATAGCTCACACCATAGCCCTTTAGCTCTTCTTCACCCGGACATCCCAGCTCTCTGTGGGAAGCGCCGGCAGCGATAATGACCGCTTTTGTTTCGTATGTATTGTCCTCGGTAATGATCTTTTTCACATCACCCTCAAGCTCTACCTCTTTTACGGATTCGGTAACAAATTTTGCTCCGAGTGAATCCGCGTGCTCTCTCATCTTGGTAGCCAGATCAAATCCGGAGATTATGGAAAAACCGGGATAATTTTCAACCTCATAGGTGTTGATTATCTGCCCGCCCGAAACATAGTTTTCTTCGATCACCAGTGCATCAAGCTTTGCTCTTGTTGCGTAGATCGCAGCCGAAAGACCTGCGGGGCCGGAGCCGATTATAATAAGATCATACATACGTTGTCCTCCTTTAATTTCGTTTAATAATTTTACCATATCTTTATTATATTTGATACGTTTATATTTTGTCAAATATATCTTCCAAAAAGTAAGGGAACCTGCATTATTTTCAGGTTCCCTGTTTATACAATCATTATAACTTTATCTCATGTACCCATCCAAACTTATCTTCTATCTTGCCCATCTGAATACCCGTAAGAGTGTCATATAATCTCTTAATAACGGGGCCCATTTCTTCGCAGCCATTCTTGAATACGATCTCTTTTCCGTGGTCGTTTACCTTACCTACAGGTGAGATAACAGCGGCTGTTCCGCAGAGACCGCACTCCACAAAGTCACCAAGCTCGGCTAAGGTTACTTCTCTTTCAATGACCTTAAGCCCTAAGTATTCCTCAGCAACCTTTGTAAGTGATCTTCTGGTAACCGAAGGAAGGATGGAATTTGACTTAGGAACTACGAGATCCCCTTCCTTATCTACAAGGAGGATGTTTGCTCCGCCTGTTTCTTCGATCTTTGTCCTTGTACCGGGATCAAGATATACATTCTCGTCAAAGCCCTCTTTATGAGCTGTTACAATAGCGTGAAGGCTCATTGCATAGTTAAGGCCGGCCTTGATGTGACCTGTTCCGTGAGGTGCCGCACGATCGAAATCGCTGACCTTAATGGTGATGGGCTTTGCACCGCCCTTAAAGTAAGGGCCTACGGGTGTTGTGAATACTCTGTACTGATATTCCTCTGCCGGCTTAACTCCGATAACAGGGTTAATACCGAACATATAGGGACGGATATATAATGTTGCCCCGCTGCCGTAAGGAGGAACCCAGTCTGCGTTGGCTTTAACTACCTTATCAATTGAATCGATAAATCTCTCCTTGGGGAACTGAGGCATCTCAAGACGTGCTGCCGAATCCATCATTCTCTCTGCGTTTAAGTCGGGCCTGAATGTAACGGTCCTTCCGTCCTCTGTTGTATATGCCTTTAATCCTTCAAAGACTGTCTGCGCATACTGAAGGACACCCGCACACTCGCTCATAACGATCATATCATCATCAATGACCGCTCCGTCATCCCACTTTCCGTCTTTGAAATTCGATACGTAACGTTTGTCGGTTTTGATATAGCCAAACCCGAGGCCAGACCAATCCAAATCCTTCTTTGCCATCTTTATTACTTCCTTTCGCAATAAATCTTTTATAAATATCCTGATGCATTATTATTCAAAACATCTTTAACATTTTAATCCAATGATGTTTAAAATTCAATAGTCCTTATGTCCAACCATCATAACTCTTTTACAATTTACCGTGATTATTTTTCATATCCGCTTTATAATAAAGATAAAATCATCACAATAAGGAGCTGCGTATGAAAAAATACATAATGGCCATAGATGCCGGAACAACCAGTAACAGAGCCATATTGTTCAATAAAGAGGGGCAGATATGTTCAATGGCCCAGAAGGAATTTACCCAGCATTTTCCAAAGCCCGGCTGGGTAGAACACGATGCAGGTGAAATATGGTCTACACAGCTGGGGGTCTGCGTAGAAGCTATGACAAAGATCGGTGCAAAAAGCGAGAACATCGCAGCTATCGGCATCACAAACCAGAGAGAAACAACCGTTGTATGGGATAAAAACACCGGTGAACCTGTCTGCAACGCAATCGTATGGCAATGCAGGAGAACCAGTGAATACTGTGATAAGCTTGTTGAAAAAGGTCTTAAGGAAGCATTTCGTAAAAAGACAGGTCTTATCATTGATGCTTATTTTTCCGCTACCAAGCTCCGCTGGATACTCGATAACATTCCCGATGCAAGAGAACGTGCCGAAAACGGCGAACTGCTTTTCGGAACCATAGAAACCTGGCTCATCTGGAAGCTCACAAACGGCAAGGTGCATGTTACTGACTATTCCAATGCGGCACGTACCATGCTCTTTAATATAAATACTCTTGAATGGGATGAGGATATCTTAAAAGAGCTTGATATACCGAAATGTATGCTGCCATCTCCTGTTCCTAACAGCAAAGTCTACGGAGAAACGGATAACGCCATCTTCGGCACAAACATTCCGATCGCCGGTGCTGCCGGAGACCAGCAGGCCGCTCTCTTCGGTCAGACCTGCTTTGAAAAGGGTGAAGCAAAGAACACTTACGGCACAGGCTGCTTTATGCTTATGAATACAGGGAACAAGCCAATCTTTTCTGACAACGGCCTTGTTACCACCATTGCCTGGGGCCTGGACAATAAGGTTACCTATGCGCTTGAAGGCTCAATATTTGTAGCAGGCGCCGCAATACAATGGTTAAGAGACGAGATGCGTCTTATAGATTCTTCTCAGGATTCCGAATACATTGCAGGTAAGGTTAAGGATACGGCAGGCTGCTATGTTGTCCCCGCCTTTACCGGCCTTGGTGCCCCCTACTGGGATCAGTATGCCAGAGGCGCCATAGTAGGTCTCACCAGAGGAGTCAACAAGGCTCATATTGTCCGAGCCACCTTGGAGTCAATTGCATACAGCACCTACGATATCCTGAGCTCAATGGAAGCCGACTCAAACATAAAGCTTTCCTCCTTAAAGGTTGACGGAGGAGCCAGTTCCAATAATTTCCTGATGCAGTCCCAGGCCGATATCACAAATATTCCCGTAAAACGTCCGGCCTGTATTGAAACCACAGCTTTAGGCGCCGCCTATCTTGCCGGTCTTGCCGTAGGCTACTGGAAAAACACAGATGATGTTCTATCCAACTGGCAGATCGACTCAGTTTTCACTCCTCTCATATCAGCGGAGGAACGAACAAAGAAAATAAACGGCTGGCACAAGGCCGTGCGTCACGCACTCGACTGGGCTAAAGACTGATCACATATCAATTATAAAGGGATGACCAAACGGCCATCCCTTTTATAATCATTATTCTTTTTGTGATTTCTTTCTGTCTCTGTTATACAGGATCATTATCGCAATAAATCCGATAAGTCCTATAAGCGATATTATCGCACCTTCTTTTAAGTACGGCGTGAAATATTTAAACACCACCTCGTGTTCACCCGGTTCAAGCTCTATTCCGAGGCCTAAAACATTAGTCTGATGAACCTCTGTCTCCACACCGTCCACATAGGCCCTCCAGCCTTTGCTGTATGGAATGGACATGAAAAGCAGCCGATGATCGGGAACTTCTATTTTACCGCTGATAAGGTTTCTGTCAAAAACCAGATCATGGATCGTGTTTTCAGCAAGTACTTTTGTCTTTTCATCCACAACTCCCATCTCCTGGGAATAAACCTGAATATCCTTTAATTTATATGTTCCCAGATCCGCAAAATGTAGGGTAAATTCCGAAGGGCTTTCTTCAAAATATCCCATATTGACAAAATATTCCTTTTTATCTGCATCAAATTCGCTGTATTTATTATGAATCTTTACGTTTCTGTAAAGTTTCATATCATATGCCGAAACTCCGAACCTTGTTGAATCTACCCTCTCCCCTTTAAGAAGGTCTTCGATATAATCTTTTCTGTCCTCTCCCTCAACCTGAAGAAGCCCGCGTGGGAAATTAAGCTTTGATGTTTTATCGGGCACATCCATCTCGTCTATTTCGAAGTATACGTATACTTCCGAGT
>JAILOD010000003.1 GCA_024691015.1 Lachnospiraceae bacterium | reverse complement strand
TATGGAAAAGTGATATCAGGTGACCGCAATAATCGGCCCGGTGGCTGTAAAAAGCCCCAACGGGCCTATATATAATTTCTGCCGGGGAAAAAAGTCAACCTGCAGGTGCCAAATACGCAAAACAGGTTGATTTTAAAACTCTGTCGGGGAAAAAAGTCAACCTGCAGGTGCCAAATACGCAAAACAGGTTGATTTTAAAACTCTGCCGGGCAAGAAATGACAACCTAATGTAGTTAATTTCGGCAAGCAGGTTGACTTATTTAGTCAACGAGGAGAAAATGCCGATTTGAATGACGGGCATGCCGCGTATTTTTGTTTTCTTGAATAAGCATCTTATAAATGCTAAAATCAGTATAAAATACAGATTGTGAAAGATCTGGTTATTAATAAACGGAGGGTACATATGGCATCAGTTGCTTTAACGACATTTATTGAAAAGATGAATCTCGTCAATCTTACGCCGGACGTGGATATCGCAAAACACAAGATCACCGTTCCGGACATCAACAGGCCGTCACTTCAGCTGGCAG
Organism: Lachnospiraceae bacterium; assembly: GCA_024691015.1. Lineage (GTDB taxonomy): Bacteria > Bacillota > Clostridia > Lachnospirales > Lachnospiraceae > NK4A144. The sequence goes on along the minus strand of JAILOD010000003.1, from coordinate 6,727 downwards.
GCTTCTTCGATCACTTCGATACCCAGAGGGTTGAGATCATTGGTTTCGTTGAATATTCATATATGGAGCAGATGGAAGAGGAAAGAAAGCACACCATTTATGATGAGCTTTTAAAGAGCGGGATTCCCTGCATCATTTTCTGCAGAGACTTGGAGCCCGATCAGATCTTTCTTGATTACGCCAACAAATATGGCGTTCCTATTATGAAAACAACAAGAGCCACATCCGATTTTGAGGCTGAGGTCATAAGGTATCTCGCACGTATGCTTGCACCCTGCATTTCCATTCACGGAGTTCTGGTGGATGTCTACGGCGAAGGCGTGCTGATAACAGGTGAGAGCGGTATCGGTAAGAGTGAGGCAGCTCTTGAGCTTGTAAAGCGTGGACACCGTCTTATCACCGATGATGTGGTAGAGCTCAGGAAGGTTGCAGACGACCAGCTGGTGGGCTCCGCACCGGATATCACAAAGCATTTCATAGAATTAAGAGGTATCGGTATCGTTGATATCATGTCCCTTTTCGGTGCTTCCTCCGTTGAGGATGAGCACAACATAGATATGGTTATAAAGCTTGAAGACTGGAATAAGGATAAGGATTACGACAGGCTCGGCCTTGAAGAAGAATACACCGAATATCTCGGAAACAAGATAGTCTGTCACAACATCCCCATAAGGCCCGGCCGAAATCTGGCTGTTATCTGTGAAACCGCTGCGGTTAACTTCCGTCAGAAGAAGATGGGTTACAATGCAGCTAAGGAGTTATACAAGAGAGTTCAGGAAAATCTCGCAAAGAAGAGGGAGGCTGATGAGTAATGGGTAAAATAGTATTCGGCGTTGATGTTGGAGGTACGTCGGTTAAACTGGGACTCTTTGATGAAAAGGGAGAGCTTAAGAAGAAGTGGTCCATCCCTACAAGAACTGAGGATGAGGGAGCAAATGTTCTGCCCGATATTGCCGCAAGCATAAAAGAAACAGCAGAGGCAGAGGGTTATAAAAAAGAAGATATCATCGGCGTGGGTATAGGTCTTCCCGGTCCCGTTGATTCAAAAGGCGTTATCAGAAAGGCCGTTAATCTTCACTGGAACAGGGTCTTTAATGTATCGGAAGAGCTGTCGGCACTTCTGGACGGCACAAAGGTTGTGGCAGGAAACGATGCCAACGTGGCGGCTCTCGGTGAGGCCTGGGCCGGAAGCGGAAAGGGTTATGAGAACGTTGTAATGGTAACACTCGGTACCGGTATAGGCGGCGGAGTCATAATCGGAGGAAAGATCATTACCGGAGCTACCGGTTCTGCCGGCGAGATAGGTCATATCCATATAAGCGATGAGCTTGAAGAGAAGTGCAACTGCGGCAATTCCGGCTGCCTTGAGCAGTTCGCATCCGCAACGGGAATAGTAAGGCTTCTTGAACAGGAGCTTGCCGCAAGCGATGAGGATTCCATAATGAGAAGGGAGCCTCATACCGCAAAGGATATGTGGGAGGCAGTTAAGGCAGGTGACGCTCTTGCCATAAGAGTGGCAGAGAAATTCGGAAAATATCTCGGAACCGGTCTTGCCATCATCGCATCGGTTGTAAATCCGGATATATTCATCATCGGCGGAGGCGTTTCGATGTCGGGAGATGTTATAATGCCTTATATCACAGATAATTATAAAAAGCACGTTTTCCATGCCTGTGCAGATGCAAAATTTGTTAGGGCAGTCCTTGGAAATGATGGCGGAATCTACGGAGCTTGTAAGCTGGTACTGGAATGAGCGAATATTTTTACGAATACATACAGGGACTTGTTAAGGAAGGTAAGGTCCTTAAAGATGAGCCTCTTTCAAAACACACAACCTTTAAGGTTGGCGGGCCGGCAGATTATTTCATAATCCCCGGGAATTTAAAGGAACTGGCCGGTCTCATAAGCTATCTTAATAAAACCGGCAGGGAATATTTTATTCTCGGGAAGGGCAGCAATCTTCTGGTCGGAGATCACGGCTACAGAGGCGTTGTCATCAATATCCTGGATACCTTAAATGATATCAGGGTAGTGGGTGAAGAGATACATGTATACGCGGGAGCGCTTCTTTCAAAGATCGCAAATGAGGCGCAGAAGGCTTCTCTTTCGGGCTTTGAGTTCGCGGCGGGTATTCCCGGAAGCGCAGGCGGTGCCGTCATCATGAATGCCGGTGCCTACGGCGGAGAAATGGCCGATATTGTTACTGCGGTTCACATCATCTCCAAAGAAGGCGAGCTGGTTAAGCTGGGAGTTAATGATCTTCATTTTGCCTATCGTTCAAGCATACTGCAGAAAGAGGCACTTACCGTTGCGGCTGTCGGATACAGGCTTAAGAAGGGCGATCCCGAAGAGATCAGGGCCAAAATGGATGAGCTTAAGGCAAAGCGCCTTGAGAAACAGCCTTTGGAATATCCCAGTGCCGGAAGTACCTTCAAGAGGCCGGAGGGTTATTTTGCCGGAAAGCTTATAATGGATGCGGGTCTTGGCGGCTACAGCGTAGGCGGGGCCCAGGTTTCCAAAAAGCATTGCGGTTTTGTTATAAATAAGGGCGGTGCTACCGCCGCCGATATAATGGATCTTATAAAGGATGTGCAGGAGAGGGTAAAGCTTAAGTTTGGCGTGAAGCTGGAGCCCGAGGTAAAGATTATAGGAGAGTTTTAAACGTGAAGTTCGTGATCGTTACGGGAATGAGCGGTGCAGGTAAAAGCACGACCCTGAAAATGCTCGAGGATATAGGTTATTTTTGTGTAGACAATCTTCCGATCCCTCTTATAGAGAAGTTTGCGGAGTTATCGCTTTCTTCCAACAGCGAGGCTTCAAAGATAGCCGTCGGCATAGATGTTCGTACGGGATTGAGCGAGGTCGGCGAAGCGCTGGAGCGTCTTAAAGAGCGGGGGCTTTTATATGATATCCTGTTTCTGGATGCTGACGATCAGGTTCTTGTTAAAAGGTTTAAGGAGACCAGGCGGTCTCATCCGCTTGTGGCAAACGGCAGAGTTGAGGACGGCATCAGGCAGGAGAGAGAGCTTCTTAAATATTTAAAGTCAAACGCTACTTATATAATCGATTCCTCGCATCTTCTTACCAGGGAATTAAAAGAGCAGATAGATGATATTTTTTCAAAGCATAAGAATTATGCAAATATGTTCATCACCGTTCTATCGTTTGGTTATAAGTACGGTATTCCCAATGATGCGGATCTTGTGTTTGATGTGAGGTTCCTGCCGAATCCCTATTATATTGATGAGCTGAAGCACAAGACCGGCAACGATAAAGAGGTTCAGGAATTCGTTATGAATTCCGATAAAGCCGAAGAGTTTCTGGCAAAGCTTTCGGACCTGCTGCTGTTTCTGATACCTAATTATATTACGGAAGGAAAGACGCAGCTGGTCATCGCCGTAGGTTGTACGGGCGGAAAGCACAGGAGTGTTACTCTTGCAAACAAGGTTTATGAAAAGCTTAAAGCCTGTGGGCAATACGGTATAAGGATTGAACACAGGGATATAGATAAGGACAGCAGAAAATAATGTCTTTTTCCCAGGATGTAAAAACCGAGATAATGGAGCATCTTCCGCAGGCAAGGCATTGTCAGATAGCCGCACTTGCAGGCATATATATGCTTTGCGGTTTTGTGAACAGGGACAAGGGTAATGTGCTTTGTTTTCATACTGAGAATATAAATGCCGCAAGAATGGGCTTTACATTATTGAAAAAAACCTTTAATATAGATTTCGGTTTATCTGTAAGAAAGGGAAAAGCCTACAGCTATGATATAAGGCTCGAAAAAAACGGGTCGCAGAATGTCAGAGAGGCTTTAAAGCTGGATGAAGCGGGTGGCAGGGTTAGCGAGCTCCTGATAGAGCGCGCCTGCTGCAGAAAGGCTTTTATCACGGGGGCTTTTGTCACCGCCGGTTCTATGACGGATCCGGAGCGTTCCTATCATTTTGAGATCGTATGTCCTGATAAGGACAAGGCAGATGAGATTCTTGCAGCAATAAGGAGCTTCGATATAGAGGCCAGAGTTATTCAGAGGAAACGCAATTTTGTAGTCTATGTTAAAGACGGAGACGGTATCGTTGACATGTTAAACATCATGGAAGCGAACACGGCCCTTCTTAATATGGAAAATACAAGAGTTTTGAAGGACATGAGAAACCGTGTCAACAGAAATGTCAATTGCGAAACGGCCAATATAAAGAAAACAGCTCAGGCTTCATATAAACAGATCAGTGATATAGAGTTTTTGATGGAAAAGGGTGCCTTTGAAGGCCTTGATGAGAATCTTAAGCAAACCGCGGTTTTCAGGCTCGAAAACAAAGAGGCGAGTCTCGCGGAACTTGGTGAAATGTTCAATCCGCCGGTCGGGAAGTCCGGTATAAATCATAGATTGAGAAAGATCAGTGAAATTGCAGAAAAGCTCGGAAAGGAAAACAGGGTTTAAAGTAAACCCAAGGGAGTGGAGGAAATTATGAAAACGAGAACCGTAACAGTATCATTGGATGAGAGAGAAGATGCCAGACCCATCGCAAAGCTTGTTCAGGTCGCAAGCCAGTATGATTCGACAGTTTATATCGACTGCGATTCAAAGCATGTAAATGCAAAGAGCATCATGGGTATGATGACATTAGCCCTTAAGAACGGAGACGACGTAAATGTTGTAACCGAGGGAAGTGATGAAGAGGATGCCGTAAATACTATCGAGAAGTATCTTACCGGCGCAGCTGTTTGATCATTTTTGGGGTTATGATCAGATTAAGTATTTCAACAGTCTTGATTTCTATGGAAGCGTAGTCTTCCTTGAAATAAAATAAAAAAAGAAAGGATGAATAAAAATGGCTTTAGTTACTACTACTGAAATGTTTAAAAAGGCATACACAGGTGGATATGCCGTAGGTGCTTTCAACGTTAACAACATGGAGATCGTTCAGGGAATTGTTGAGGCAGCAGATGAGCTTCATTCTCCCGTTATTCTCCAGGCATCAGCAGGTGCCCGTAAGTATGCAAAGGCTGCATATCTTAAGAAACTTGTTGAAGCAGCAGTAGATACAACAAATATCCCGATCGCTCTTCACCTTGATCACGGCGCAGATTTCGATATCTGTAAAGAGTGTATCGACGGAGGTTTCACATCAGTAATGATCGATGCTTCTTCAAAGCCTTTTGAGGAGAACATCGAGATCTCCAAGAGAGTTGCCGATTATGCACACGACAAGGGTGCTGTTGTTGAGGCAGAGCTCGGAACACTTGCCGGAATCGAGGATGCTGTTCAGGTTGCAGACGACAAGGCAATGTTCACAGACCCCGATCAGGTAGAAGAATTTGTTAAGAAGACAGGTGTTGATTCACTTGCTATTGCTATCGGAACAAGCCATGGTGCATATAAATTCAAGCCCGGCACAGATCCCAAGCTTCGTCTTGATATCCTTGCAGAAGTTTCAAAGAGACTTCCCGGCTTCCCTATCGTTCTTCATGGTTCTTCTTCTGTTCCTCAGAAGTATGTTAAGATCATCAACGAGCATGGCGGAGCTCTTGCAGATGCTATCGGTATTCCCGAGGAGCAGCTCAGAGAGGCAGCTAAGGGTGCCGTATGTAAGATCAATATCGATTCAGACCTTCGTCTCGGTATGACAGCTGGTATCCGTGAGCATCTTCAGGCTCATCCTGATCACTTTGATCCCCGTCAGTACATCGCAGACGGCCGTGTATACGTTAAAGAGATCGTTCACGACAAGATCATCAACGTTCTCGGATCAGAGAATAAGGCTTGATAAGTTTAAATCCTTAAAATATTCAGGGTTGTTGCTTTTTGCAGCAGCCCTGTTTTATTATATAAATATAATATTTGTAAGGTAATTCGAGAGGATACGTGTATGTTAAACAAGGTTCTCTTTATAATGAAGGAAAGAAATGTTCCGTATTTGAATATGCTCATTGAAGATCTTGAGGAAAAAGGTATAGACATTTTTTATACCTTTGAATACAACGACCTGAATTCCGGAGATGATACATATATAATAACGGATTGCGAAGACGGGATAGAGCTGGCGCGCAATTACAACATAGGCTATATTGCATATTTTCCTGATGAATATAATGAGCTGCCCTGCCCTGATGCCCAGTGTGTGTTCAGGGGTTTTGATGAGCTTACCGCAGATTTTGTGATAAAGATGTATGAGCGGTTTATGGGTATTCCCTGGACCATATTGGAAACCGAAAGGTGCATAGTCCGGGAAATGAGTCTTAAGGATATAGACGAGCTTTACGAACTCTATGATCAGCCCGGTATCACGGATTATATCCCCGGCCTTTGTAAATACAGGGAAGAAGAGGTTGAGTTTGAAAGGGCATATATCAAGCTGATGTATGAATTCTGCGGATACGGTATATGGAACATCATCGATAAGGAGAGCGGAAAGATAATTGGAAGGGCAGGTATCGCAAACCGGGATGGCTTTGATGATCCGGAAATAGGTTATCTGGTCGGAAAAGACTATCAGAACCGGGGTATTGCCAAAGAGGTGGTAAGCGCGATCATTAAATACGGCAGGTCGATGCTTGGTTTTTCGCGGTTTAACGCCTTCGTCCATGATGAAAATATCCCGTCAATAAAGCTTATAACCGGGCTCGGTTTTAAAAAAGTCGGCTACGAAATTATAGAAAAATCTAAATTAGGGCACTATGTATTGTTGACAAGCGTTAGAAACTGATATATATTTTTACTATTATT
>JAILOD010000296.1 GCA_024691015.1 Lachnospiraceae bacterium | reverse complement strand
CCTCGGCATCACGAAGCTTAAATAAAAAATTCTTGCGCTCTGAAATGACACCAAGCACACTATCCCTGTCATTCCCTATCACCGCTAATACAGACTCTGAAACAGGAAGCGAAACAATAGTTTTTATTATTTTATAAACCTCATACTGTGTCTACTCATCCGATATGTTACTTATCGGAGCGGCCTTCTTCCAATCAGTCCTGACATCTGTCTTCTTTTCGGATATTTCCTGACTGTTTAAGAATTCAAGGTGAATCTCGGCCGTCTTGCTTGTCTCATTCAAAGCATCGACCCAGGTAGCACAAGGATTCTGCTCCAGAAGGTCATCCATATTCTTAAAGAGATTTGCCTGCTCGAAGGTTATCCGGTCCAGATACTCTTGTACCAGCCTCCTTCGCTCTATTCCTTCTTTTGAACGCATAAAGCCAAAATACTTATCCGTATGGTCTTTAATGTATTTTTGGCAGGCCTTCTTTGTCTCCTCATAGCAGGCATAGATTGCCTTCCTTTGTTCTTCATATTTACCCGGCGGATTTTTAAGCGTCTTACAAAGGGCGTTAAAGCTTGTTTTAACCGCCTTCATTCTGGAACTGTCTTCCTGATTTTTAAACTTGCTGTTATTCAGCCTGTTCTGTCTTTCTTCAAGGTCCGAAAAATCACTTTCTTTTTTATCCGATTTAAGAAGACTTTGCTCGAAATCCGATTCCTTAAGTATCTCTTCCTTGTCCTTATCTGCCTCAAGGGACAGTCGCTTTCCTCTGTGCTCGTACTGGTAATAGTCCTTATAGTCCTCAAACAGATCATGCCGGCGGATCTCTTCTTCCCGACGACTAAGCTCCTCTCTTACAGCTTTAGCCTCTTCTTCCACATTCAATCCATCCTTATACGCATCTGCGTATATTTCCAGATCAGTCTTCAGCTTTCGTATCAATGCAGCCAGGTCATTAAACTCCTTTTCATAGTCGTCCCGTAACATCACCACGGAGAATTCCTTTTGAACCTCATACTCCGTTTCTGCCATCTTGAGACGTAACTTCAAGACACTATCCTTATCCTGCTTTGATTTTACATTCTTAATGGCTTCCTTAAGAAGTTCGGCATTCGCATAAATCTGCTCTCTTTTATTCGCAAGTCTTACAAATGCTCTTTTGGCATCACTCTGCCTGTCATTGCTTTGAAAGTGAAGCCTCTGGTTTTTCTCAGCAAATAATTCGGCCTTATATTTATCCTGCTCTTCCTTACCGAACAGTTCCCTCGTCTTAAATACCGGACGCTCTCCCTCTTCATTCCGGAGCAGCTCTATCCTGTCCTTAAACGAGTGGATGGTTGAAGGGATCTCTATCCCTCCGTCTGCTTTTTCTTCAGAAAACGGCATCTGCTTTTCCTGGAAGGAAACCTTATGCTCCCTCTCGTACAAGCTGTTCTTATGCTGAATTAATTGATCTCCGTTTTGCTCATTTTCCCGGACCTTTATTCCCCTGTTTAATTGTGCATTCACTTCTTTATTGATCTCGGGCATAAGCTGTCCTCCTATACTTCCTGTCCGATAAGGTCATTGCTCTCATCTGTCTTAAGTTACTGCGGATCTGTAAGTATATCCTTTTTATTTTCCTGAATATCAAATACCGGCTGTGCATTCATCTGTTCTTCTTTGTTTTTGAAAGTATTGTTAAGTTCAGGCTGCCCGGTATTTACCATAAAACTGCTGATCTCCTTCTTTTCCTGCTCTTTTAGAATACTTTTAAGCGCATTCGGATGTTCCGTGAGGAAGTCTTTCCTGAAAAACTCTTCCTTATTTGGCTGGAAGGTGTCTTTAGACATTTCCCCGGCTTTTTTAAGGAATCTCGCATTGACACCGCTTACTCCGACTCCGCTGTCAGCTAATATCGCCTTCTGATTCTTACAGAATACCTGGATGGATTTGGCGTAATTAATACGATAGATTCTCTGATTTGACGGGAACGGTCTCCATTCTCTGCTCTTTTCCTGCAGATATCTGGTTGCGATATCATTGAGCTCTCCGATCTCGGTCGACATTTTATCGACCTCTAAGTCGTCGCTCATTCCCATTAATTTCTCCAGCTTCTCATAGATCGCTTTATATTCCGAAGTGTCGTCATGACTTGGTTTTTTGGCATTAAACCGCTTTTCATAAAAATAGCCCGCTTTTTCCCGTATCCCTTTTGCAAGGACTACATTATTGATATTCCTTTCATTAAAATCGTCGTAAACCCTGCCGAGATCCGAGCGGTAAGAATTGTAGTCATTATAAATACCTTCCATTGTCTTTATATCAGACTCACTCTCTTCTGCTTTTTCTTTATCCGTATTCATTTCAACCCTTGCTTTATCAATTTTTTCATACAGATTTTTCATGGAAAAGCGGGTTGATTTTTCTATTGAATTGAGTTTTATAACTCCGACCTCCTCTTCATCTTTCCTGTATCCGACAATTTTGTCTTCCTCGTTTTTTATATCAAATAAAAGGTCCTTTTTTACATCGTTATAGAAGTTTTTGCTCTTTCCGGATTTATAGTCATTTGCGATGCTGTCTCTGAGATCATTCATATACTTCTCATAATCTTCATCGGTTACTCTTCCCTTCCTCATCGCAACTGTCTTCATTCTCACATCGCCGGTAAGCTTATATGTATTAAACCTGTTGTCCACAATAGTCTCTTTTATGTTATTTATAAGCCATTTGTCATAATCGACAGCTTCCTGGGCCGCTCTTTTTTCATCCATATATTGCTTTAGCTTTACTGCACCGTTTATCTCTCCGTCGATTATCATATCTACAGCTTCGGTATCAAAGTACTTTGAATAATATACTTCGTTAACGGATTTCTTTTGCGTACCATCCTTGTATTTTTTATTGCTTTTAAGATATTTCAGCTGTGCTTCGTAGCGATTATTTCTCATCGATGCTAATTCAAAATCCTTCTGCATTCGACATTTCATTTGCTTTTCATTTCCCTGATACAGCTCATAAAGCTTTTGATAACTCAGTATTTCCGTTTGACCGATATATCCGATTTTACGCATTTGATTCTCATATAAATCTTCATACCACTGTTCGGCCGACAGATTCACCCCTTGTATCTGGTCTTCATATGTTTTAAGCTCCAGTTCTCTCCTCCGATTGATATCTATTACATACTTATCAACAATATTTCTAAGAGCTCCATTATCATTTTTCAAAAAAGCATCCCTGGCTTCCGTTACTTTTTGATCCAGCTGCTCCATCAGCTCTTTTGTATATTCCTCAAGGCTTTTGTCAGTATTATTCTTAAGAAACTGCTCCTTATCCTTATCCGGGTACAGGGCAAAAGCATCCTCCAGAGCCTCCCTGTACTCATTAACAAGCCTCGTTATTTCAGGATTCCCTCCGTTTTTAACTATTTGAGGGTCTGCAAATCTTTCATATATTTTTCTTTTACTTGCAGATTCAAAATAAAGACGCTGTCCCCAGGTATTATCCTTTGTTTTCTCTAAAAACTCCTTGAACGCCTTTTTTGTATACTTCATTTTCTCATATTTACGACGCACATTATAATAATCTACCATCATAGACTTTTTCCCTTCATAACGTTTATCCTTAAGAAGGTCTTCCATGGTCGTTTTGTATTTCTTTTTATAGAAAGTCAGATTTTCATCTGCCTTGCCATATGCCACCATATCTCTCTTCAGATAATTGGTTTCATATAATTTGCGTTTTTCTGCAAGCCTTTCTTCCTCATCCTTGAAATTCTGTATTTTTGCGATCCCGATATTATCTTCCCCTATGATGGTGTTTGACTCGTTTATTTTATCTCTGATGATCCGCTCGTCTTCCACCGCGGCAAGATACTCCTGATAAAATAACTTTGCACTATCTTTATATTCTTCTTTTGTATCATTGCTGCTGATCTTATCATAAGCTTTTTTACTTTCAGCGTATTTTTCTTCCCGTTTCTTTTTAATCTCGTTTTTGGTATCCCAGGATTTTCCGTTGTTTTTCTCAACAATATCATTCAAACGCAAGTGAATATTACCGCGCTTATTCTCAATATTCCAGATACTTCCGGCTAAAAGCATCTGATCATTTTTTGTTTCCCAGGTACTCATTCTTTGCGAAAGAGATGATATACCTTCAAAACTCTGAAACATATCCTGGACAGTTTTGTTGGCACTTAATTCATCAAAACCGGCAGCCTTAATATAAACGTCCAGAGCACTGCTGAGCTTTCCCGCATAACTTCTGATCACAGACTCAAGCCTTCCCACACGGTCACTTATCCTGTTCTCATCTTCAAAATATGCAGGAGGAGTATTTTCCATCATTTCTTTCCGCCTGTACCCGGCTATGGTTTCTATAACAGGCAGATTGGCTCTTAAATCCGCCTTGAAATCCAAATCCATATATTTGAGAGTGTAGTCCAATAATTCGAACACCTCTTTTGCGGCCTTTGTCTTTTCTTTATTATCATTCTTCTCATTGGCTTTTCCATTCATGTACTCTCTGAATTCAGCCAATTGATCCAGATCAACGGCATCCAAAACCTTTTTTATGTCTTCCTCAATCCCCGAATAAATGTACTTTAAACCCATACCTTTTACCTCCTTACAGATCGATTTTATTCTTTTTATTATCCCGCTGCCCTGCTGCCCCCATTATTTAGCAGTCTGCCCGGAACATAACCTTTCAAGAAGCGCCTCTGCACTTTCTCCTTCACCTCTTAAGTCAAACTTTACCGTCAGGTTTATCCCCTCTTCTGCAGCCGTTTCACTAAGATTCTTCCCGAAAAACTCTATTACGGATTTTGGTTTTCTCTCGCCGACCATAAAAAACGAATCTTTGGAAACACGTATTATATCTACGTTTTCAGGCCGCGCATGTTTTAAAATATCTATGACCGAACGGTAATTTTTATCTGCGCTTATCAGCATACCAAGTCCGCTTTCATAACCTCTCTTTTTATCCCCGCCGGATAAGAGCTTAAGATAATCGGTTGTAAAATAACCCGTTTCACTGTCTATATACCTTCGTTCCTGTTTCATCGATATATAAAGAAGGATAAGCCCGAGCCCTGTTGCTATGGGATTAAGATCTATCCTGTAAGAGATTATGATCGTTAAGAGCCACCCTAAAAAAACCGGTATATAGAAAGGCATTCCGCGAAACATCACCGGCCCCTTTCGTCTCTTACGGTAACGCGAGAGTGCAAGCAGTGCTCTTACCAGAAGACCAGCTTCGACCAGCTTTAACACGTAGTATGAAATGACCACCCAGATAAATACGGCCAAGTTGTTATCCGTACCGGCTTCTGCACCTTTCATCCCGATGAAACACAGTGCTATCACCATAATAACTGTCTCAACGGCGGCTATCAGTACAAGTATCTTAATAATACCCGGCCTTATAATGCGAAGATGATCCTTACTTCTGTATATCATATAGTCGACAAAAAGGATCCATATTAACAAGAGAACAAGCTCGATCAGATCATAAAAGTATTCACAGATAACGGAACTGTACCCTACTGATGTGAGATCCAGCCCGGGGTTTAAAGTATCTTCGATCAATTTGACCACGGCTATTCCCACCGACGCAAGACATAAGAGGCCAAACAGCTCGTCTTCTTTTTTATATGCTTTTACATCTTTTTTGTTCAAAAATAATGCCGTTATAATAAGCAGGATCGCTACTATATCCAAAACCCAGGTTATTGTGGTCATTTAATCATTTCCTCCCGTTTTCTCATCTCTCGCACCTGTCATAACAGTTTCTCCCTCTTTGCCGGGAAAGAGATTCTGTACCAGTGCCCTGACCGTACTGTTATGGCGTCTGATAACGATCTCGGTCTCGGAAGGATACCTCTTGATCACCTCTCTTACGGTAAAACGCAAAAGCTCCAATACGGTTTTGTTCTGATCTATATCAACTGCAAACAGTAACACAGGAAACAAAATCCCGGTTGTAGTCTTATGTACCAGAAAGAAACCCTTCACATCATCATCCATTACCACACAGGAGGAAATATCCTGTTCAAACCAGTCCATTGAAACCCAGGCGAGATCCTCCATAAGCCCCTTTCTTTCGTAAAAAAGAACATCGATGATACCATTTCTGAACTGTCTGAAATTCAGCTCACTGATAGGTTTTATGTAAAAGGCCGGTTTCTTTTTTGCAAGCTTTAATCCCGTCAGATCCTGAACAGTCAGGCTTACATCACGGCTCTCGCGCTTTCCGAGCTCAAACCCGTCTTCTTTAAATGCTTCTTCAATAAACTCCTTTTCCCTGGGAAGCGGAAGTTCGAACTTCGAACGGACAGTAGCTTCTTCTTCTATCATGTTTGTGTAGGATTCGAGAAGCTCTTCAAGAGTTTCTCTGTCATCCCCCGCTGCCCATACGATTTCTGCATCGGTTTCTTTTTCATCATCTCCGGCATTCTTATATTCCCATATAATTCCACCCGAAGGAATGTCTGAGCTGTAATCATCTGCGAAAAGTCCGCGATACCAAAGCCTGCCGATGTTTTCCGTCACATCCGGAGGTATTATCTCCGAAAGTCTTTCTAAGTTAGTCTGGTTAATCTCAATTATTTCCATTTCAAGTAATCCTCTTTTCAGTCAACCACTTCTTTTTTATCCGATATTACCGTTCATCAAAGCGAGAAGCGCCCTGTTTGATGAGAGTGCCCGTGAACAGGTGAGTATCACGCCCTTCTGATCTTTAATACTGCCAAGCTCCATAATACTCTTACAGCCATCGATCACACTTTTCGCCTGTCGGATGAGCTCTTCCCTTATTTTCTCCGATGCATTTGTTATATCAGGATTTTTCCTGAAGGTATCTCTGACCTTTGTATATGAATCGGTGACCGAACTGATCATTTTCTTATAGCTTGTGTTTTCTTCTAAAGCCTGAATATCATCCGAAAGCTTTTCCACTTCCTCCAGATTGTTTTCGCTGAAGATCATGTCACGCACCTCATCTACGGTCATAGTATCATCCACATACTCGTTATCAATAAACCAGTTTTTGACAACTTCCTGCAGCTTACCTTGTCTGCCTTTCTGATTGCCTATGTTCTCCTTCAAGCCCTCCATAACTCCGGTCGCCTCTTTTAGATCTCTCATTCGGATCAGAACACCGTTTTCATCCTCAACATAGACACCGGCGGGGAGCTCGCTGTATCCGCTTCCGCGATAGCCCTCCATTGTTGCCCCGTCAACGACCTTATTTCTGTGAACCTTTCCGTCCCCATTTACAAGAAGCTGAGAAGCGTCAACCCTGTCCATTCCCATATTATGCCTTTCAACCTTAAGGATTATCCTCTCCTGTCCTCTTACAAGCTGGGGTGCAAACGTAGAAGACCTGTAATCCGAGAACATTGTATATACCGTTGTAGCATTTATCACTCCGGGATCGGAAAAACCCTTATAATTTTTCTTTCCGCTTTTGTTCTCTGTAACCAGTTCCGGGTTTCTCAGGCTGATATTTTTATTTAAACCATTGTTCGAACCTAATCCGGCTACGGGATCCAGCTGGATCATATTAATCTTCAAATAATTGCTGCTGAAGTCCGAATATTTGTCTTTCAAAATTTCTTCAAGCCAGCTATTTATCCTTAGTATGGCCTTGCTCGCGGCTATAGCTCCGCGACTGTGGGATTGTAAATTTATGTAAACCGGTTTTAATTTATCGGTTTCATTATTCAGATATTTATCTATGGCAAAAGAAAGCTGATCACGCATCATATCAAAAGCATAATCTATCTGGTTTTCAATGCTGTACTTTCCCCTGTTCAAAAGTCCTTTCGGACTCTGTACTCCGGAAATACCGTATCTGACCTTTCCTTCTTTCTCAAGATCTCCCTTTACACGAAGATAGTGATGTTCATTGCCCAGCCGCGTTCCGTATATGTTGTCATATAATTCCCTGTCCTTCTTCGAGACATTTTTCAGATTATCCTTTCCATGACCTGCAGACTGTTCTCTGCGAAATTCCTTGAACCCGGAACCTGCAATATCTATGTTTATGACCTGTGCCCCACTATTCTTAAGCTTTGTTCCGAGCCCGTGATGCATTTTGATAGTACGTTCCTTCTCATCGCCACTTTTCACCTTTGCATCATACCGTTCATATACCTTCCTGTTTACGACCTTTTCCACAACGCTGCGGGTACTGTTCAGTTCGTTTTCTATCTGATGCTTGCTTTTTACCACCATTTCCGGGCTTGCGTTCATAGGAAGAACATAGTCGTTCTTTGTTCTGGTCTTTTCTCTGAAGAATTCATTTGAACTGTCATAATAACCCTTTGTAAGATTTTTGATCAGAACTTTTACAGGCTTCACCTTATCTGATGTCATCTGCTTTGAGTTCAGGACCCCGGCTTCGTTAAAGCTTGCATATCCGGCCTTTATCGTATCCTTCAGTTTTTTCCGGCTTCCCGTAAGTTCCTTGTCGTATTCCTTCCGGTTTCTATAAGCGGCCTCACCCGAATTCAAAGTCCTTAAGGTTTCCGAAAGTGCTTCAAGCTGCATCTCCCTGCAGAACAGTTCCTGCTTTATGGTATTGGGCAGCTCCTGATATAGTCTTTCTGTCTCGCTGTCAGGATCACTGTAACGGAATAGTTTTAAAAAGTTCACGTAATCCATGGCCGTTACCAGAGCCTTCTTTCTCTTTTTCGGCTCCATCTTCAGAACAGTCTCGGATACGGGGAGTGATAAAATATCCTTTATTGTCCGGTTTATCTCCTCCCGGTTGTAATTCCTGATATAGCTTTTACCGGCAACATTATCCCATCCCTCTTTTGTTTCTTTACTGCTTTTGGCCTTTTCACAGCTTTTTAGATAATCCATATGAAGCTCGGTGGTCTGTCCCGTAAACTGCAAGGCATCGGCCCAGGTAGCATTGGAGTTTTTCTGTAATAATATCTCCATGTTCTTAAAGAGGTTATCCTCTTCAAAGGTGATCCTGTCCAGATATTCCTGAACCAGTTTTCTGCGCTCTACCCCTTCTTTTGAACGCATCCAGCCGAACAGCTTACTATCCGTATGATCGGCAATATACTTTTTGCAGGCTTTCTTTGTCTGTTCATAACAGGCTTTAATGGCATTTTTCTGTTCTTCGTAGTTGCCGGGCGGATTTAAGATCGTTTTCGTAAGGTTGTTAAAATTTGTTTTAACCGCCTTCATTCTTGAACTGTCTTCCTGTTTTTTAAACTTGTTGTTCTGCAGTGTTTCATTTCGTTTTTTAAGCTCTGAAACCGGATCGTTCTCTTCCTTCTTTTTGGAAAGCTCTGTTTCAAAATCCGAAGATTTTAAAAGCTCTTCCCTGTCCGGCCTGTACTCGGGAGATATCTTTGCTCCCCTGTATTCTTTCCTGTATTGCGCTTTATAATCCTTAAATTCTTCTGTTTCGCGGATTTCAGCTTCCTGTTTCTTAAGCTCCTCCTGTACAGCCTCAAGCCGGTCTTTTACATCCACCCCATCATTCTTTGCATCATTATATATCTCAAGATCTCTCTTAAGCTTCCTGATAAGGGCAGCCTTATCAAGAAATTCCTTTCTTTTCCCTTCCTCTAACATCGCTACGGTAAATTTCTGCTGAACCTTCATTTCCTTTTCCGACAGATTAAGACGAAGATTCATGACCTTCTCGATGTCATCATCCGTTTTTGCACCATTTATGGTATCTTTAAGATAATTTGCATCATCTAAGATACTCTCTCTGTCTTTTATCAGACTCATAAAGACGCCTTTTGACTGATAAAGCTTTTTCTTCTGCTTATCCGTTAACCTCCCGATCTTCTCCGCCTGTAATTCCGCCTTATACTTTTCCATTTCATTCTTGCCGAAAAGCTCTCTCACTTTAAAAACAGGACGTTCTCCCGGCATATCCCTTAAAACCTCTATCCTGTCGTTTAAGGTATATATGATTGGTTCTACCTCAGTTTTTTCAAATGTAGAGATAAACCTTTTTCCTGTAAACGGCAGTTGTTTCTCCTGGGTTTTAACGGAATAATCCATCCTTTGCATCATATCCGACTGTTGCTCGAATAGATTTTCACTTTTTGATTGTAATGACTCTTTTCTTAAATCACGGTTTATCTCTGACATATGTTTGTCCTCCTAATCGTCCTCTCCAATAAGGGCATTAAGCTCATTGATTTCCTCATATTCCTTTATCATACGATACTCTTCTTCCTGATCATCACGATCGGTCTCCGGATAGATATCGTAATCATCATCCTCGTAATCCCCATCGTCGTCTTCGTCATCGTTGTCGTCATCATCATCTTCCAAAAGATCTTCCATTTCGGTAAGCGACATTCCATTCCAGAAGGCCTCGCATATCTCCAGTTGCCCGTCGGTATCAATATCCGCCGGCCGTATACCAAAGTTCAGCTGTTTCTGAAACAGACCTTTTAGAAGCTCTCCATCGTTTCCGTCCTCAAACCAGGTAGTTACGGGAGAGATATATCCGACCTTTTTAAGCTCTAATATGAAATTCTGAAGCAATGCCGACCCCACACCCATACGCCGCTCCTCCGGCAGTACATAGATGTAACGTATCCACAGGCCCGGACTGTCCTCGATAACCGCCATGATCCCTATAGGATAAACCTCCTGATCTACGGCAAAGTATATCAGGCAATCATCTTCCTTCAGGCTTCTGAGCATTTCTGCGGACACAACATTCTTAAAGGCATCTTCCGCAAAAGTATCCGCGTTGTCTATTGGCACTATCTTTAATCCTTCCATAATTCAACTTCCTTAATAAAAAATTTTAAATAAATACACTTTTCCGTAACGCTTTGGATCCTGTAATTACTCTGTTTTATTATATCTTAAATCCATTTTAACTTCATCAATATTATTGTTTTTCTTTTAATCTTAATAGTATATACGAAATCGTACATTCGAGGGACAAATTAAAAAAAGACATTCGACAAAGCTTATGCAAGTCCTCCCACAAGGACTTATGCTTTGTCAAATGTCTCTTTCCAAAAATCCTGTATTTTTTTGAATAATAACTATGCTTTTCAGGACACTTATGGTCACTCCAACCTTATATCAATATCCTTTCCTTCGTATACGGCCTGTACTGCCTTGCCTCCGAGGATCACTTTAAGCTCTCTTCCCTTTATACCTCCGTCAAATTTCAGGTCACAGCCGCCTATCTTCAATAGCTTCTCTTCATCCTTCCATTCCATATGAATGAGATTGTATTTTCCATCTTCATAGCCGTAATCGTCTCCCCCATCCTCGTAGTAGTAAAACTCAGAGTCACATCCGGGGTAAATATGGATCTCAAGAGGCGTATCAACAACCTCTTCTGCATAGGTAAGCTTATGCTCCATCGGGATTATCGAGCCTTCACGTACAAATACTCCGATGTGTGACAAGGGTGTATCCACTCTCACTTCGCTCCCACCCTTGTATTTTTTTCCGGTATAACAATCGTACCAGTCACAGCCCTCGGGAAGATAACACTCTCTTACGGTATCAACTCCCTCAAGCTCGACATTTCCTATATCGTAATACATAGGCTCGGTTACCGGACATACAAGAAAGGCGGGGCCGAACATATACTCGTCGTGTATCGCGCAGGCCTTAGCATCATCGGCAAAATCGAAGAACAAGGGCCTCATCATGGTATAATCCTTAACTCTCACGAGACCGGCCAGCGAATAAATGTAAGGTATAAGCGTATATCTTAAGGCAATCGCAGCTTCTATCGCATCATAAAACGGAGTACCCTTTTCACCGAAATTCCAGATCTCTCTCGGAACATCGGTGCCGTGGGAACGAAACATCGGTAAGAACACACCCATTTCAAGCCATCTTACATAGAGCTCCCTGTAGGCGTTGTCCTCGAGACCGTCTTCATAATTGCCATGCCAGAACCACTTGGGTGTGGGATCATTGTTGCAGTCGCAACCGCGCTTCTGCCAGTTTTTATTAACAACAAAGAAGGCTCCTATATCCAGAGTCCAGTACGGCATTCCGGATGCGGCCATGTTAAGGCCTTCCGTTATCTGTGTTTTCAGAGTGTCATAGCTTGCAGCTATATCTCCGCTCCAGAGCATGGTTCCGTACTTCTGTATTGAAGGATAGCCCGAGCGGGTAAGATTTAATACCCTTTTATCCGGCTTTGACTTTCTCTGGTTTTCGTATATTCCCTTTGCGTGGCTGACGGCATAAAGATTGGCTCTCTGCTGTCCTAAAAATTTCTCATGCTCTTTTCCTACAAGCTCGAATCTCTCCCATGGCTCTCTTATCTTCTCGCCACCCCAGTCGGGCCCCGAAAAGGGCTCTGTGGAATCGCACCACCAGGAATCGAAGCCTCCACTGAAAAGATCACGTTCGCATTGTGTCCAATAAAGCTCCCTCGCTTTTTCGTTAAAAGCATCATAGGTTGCAAGGTCGTTAAGCATAAAGCCTTTATCCGTCATCTCCTCGTAATCGACGGTGCCGCTGTTCATGTTGGGCCAGATCGAGACCATTGAGTGAACATGAAGCTCTTTAAGCACCTTTGTCATCTTCTTCAGATCCGGATAACGGCTGCGGTCTACTTTCTTACAGCCCCACTCATCACCCTCCCAGGTTTTCCAGTCCTGAACAACACAATCAAGACCTACTCCCAGGTCTCTGTATTTTTTTGCGATCGATACCAGTTCGTCCTGCGAGGTATATTTTTCCTTTGACTGAACATAGCCGAAGGACCATTTCGGAAGCATTGAAGCCTTACCTGTAAGATACCTGTATCCGGCTATTATCTCATCTGCATTTTCACCCGAGATCACATAGTAATCCAGCTGCTCTGTATTTTTAAGATAGATGTATGAACCTCTTTCATCGTCATTAAAGGTCATAAGACAGCCGCAATCCACAAGGATACCGTAGTTTCTCTCACTGATCATAAACGGGATGGGTATCCTCATATTGTGCTGATATAGATACTGCACATGTCCTCTGTAATTAAATATCCCCTCTTCCGCCTGACCGAAGCCGTGGATGATATCAGAATCCTTAAACCTGAACCGGATCTTTGCCCTGTAGGCCTCGTGATCGGTCACAGGCTTCATGTTCTCAACAAAGTTTCTTTCACCGTCTACGGTTTTAACCCTTTTTATGATGGGCTTCTCATCACCGGTGGTATAATATACCACGGGTGTTTTCACCAGCTCGTGGCCTGTTACACGGGTAAGGACCATTCCGTCCGACAGACGCGAAAAGCTAATTGTTCCGTTCTTTTTATAAACCGATACGCTGACCTTGTCCGTATAGAATTTTATGTCAACGTCTTCTTCCAGAGCGGTAAAACCGTCTCCCTCATTTTTACCGGTTTCTATTCCAAGTGAACTGATCTCATCAAAGCTGTCTTTTCCGGTAACCGTAACCCTTATAATGTTATCGGTCACAGCAGTGAATCTTATCTTTTTGTCTTCGATATCGATCACTGCCACATGTGGGTCGATGATCTTCTCTTGTTTTATGTCAACCATATTCTCTCCTTTGAAATATTATCCCGCTTAACCCTTAACGGCTCCGGCTGTCTGTCCGCCTACGATATACTTCTGACATACAAGATACATTATGATAACGGGCGCACAGGTAAGGATTACATCTGCGCATATAAGATTCCAGTTCGTTTCATATTGACCGAAGAAGTTGTAGATCGCAAGCGTCATTGGCCACTTATCACTGGAATTCAGGAAGTACAGAGGCATTGTAAATTCATTCCAGGTATTTAAGAAGCATAGCACTCCGGCCGTAACCAGTGCCGGCTTAAGAAGCGGCAGGATTATCTTAAAGAAAAGTACAGCAGGTGTGCAGCCATCTATAACCGCAGCCTCATCCAGCTCAACGGGGAGCTTTGATACGAAGCCGTAGATCAGAAATACCGAGAACGGTGTCTGCATTGCAACATACAGTAAGATGATACCGATCGAGGTATTGTTAAGATGCGTCATCTGCATAACCTTTGTCAGTGATACATAATTGACCGGTATTACCATACCTAAGATAACAAACATATAAAGTGCCGAAAAGCCCTTTGTTCTCCTTCTTGAGAAAACGTAGGCCGCCATTGATGCGAACATGATCGTTATGATCGTCGATACGCCTGCATAAAGTAAGCTGTTTAAAAAGCTGCGGATAAGCTTACCCTTTTCGATCACGGTTCCGAAATTTGTAAAGTTCCAGACCTTCGGCAGTGCCATTGTCATTGATAGTGTCTCACCGTCTGACTTAAATGCGTTTATTATGATCAGAACCAGCGGAACTATTACCATCATCGATGCCAGCCAGGCAAGGATATTTCTGAATACTGCTTCGCTTATATTTTTCTTTGATTCGCTCATTATTCAACCACCTCATCTTTCGTAAGGATCTTAACCATAAAGTAACCGATTATTATCATAAAGATGAACATAACCGAGCTTATCGTCGTACCTTCCGCATACAGTCCCTTTGAAAGCATCTTGAACACGGCCGTATACATAACCTCTGTCCTCTTTCCGGGGCCGCCGTTTGTAAGAGCATATACGATATCAAATACCTTCAGTCCGTAAAGCACATTGAGGACTACCGTTACTGCTATCGTCTGTCTGAGCATCGGCAGTGTGATGTATCGAAACTTTGCCCAGCCGCCTGCTCCGTCTATCGAAGCCGCTTCATAGTAAACCTTGGGGATAGCCACGATACCTGCGATCAGCATCGTCATAATGTAACCGGTACCTCTCCAGATATCAACACCCATAACCGAGAAGAAGGCGATCTTGGGATCTACCAGCCATTTCTGTGCCAGAAAGTCAAGACCTACAGTCCTTAAAAATTCATTTAAGAAGCCCATCTTGGGATTTAATATGGATGTGAATGTAAGACCCGTAACCAGTATCGGCAGAACGGACGGCATATAGAGAATACCTCTGTGAAAGTTCTGAAACTTGATCTTGGTGCTTAACGCAATAGCGAAAAGAAGTCCGAGACCGGTCTTCATTACCGTTGTTACCACCGTAAATAAAAGCGTATTTGAAATATATTTTAAATAATCACCGTTTCCTTCAAATACCGTAAAATAGTTTTTCAATCCGACAAAATGAATATCCTTTGAATAGATAGACCAGTCGGTAAAGGAATACCCGATACCTATAAGTCCCGGTACTACGCTTAAAAGTCCGTATATGAGAACAGACCCCATTGCAAAATACCAAGGATAAACCTTTGCTTTGTTCATTTATCCTACCTCCGCTGCTTTGGCATATTAGCCTTTGATAATATAGATTTTAATCATTCCCCCTTTTCAAAACCATTTAATGAATTGTTCGTTTTATGTTATTTTTTAACCCAAATCATTTTCTTATTCTTCTCTTATTGTGTTATACTTGTTGATAACGCACTTTAGAACATATATCGCTTTA
>JAILOD010000283.1 GCA_024691015.1 Lachnospiraceae bacterium | reverse complement strand
GGTGAAAGAAGAATACATTGGTAATATTATGTAAACAATATATTTAAATAACTTGCAATTAATATAGGGGTAACCCTGTTTTAATTGCAAAGTATTTAAATACTTTAAAAATTATAATAAGTTTATGGTAATAATAAGGAGGAAGCTATGTGGGCAGATGAAAGAGTGTTTTATCAGATTTATCCCCTGGGTTTTTCGGGTGCACCTTTTGGAAATGATGGTGTATTGGAGCACAGGTTGTTAAAGGTGATCGACTGGATACCTCATTTTAAGAAGCTGGGGATAAATGCGATTTACTTTTCACCGGTGTTTGAGTCTGATACTCATGGATATAACACCAGAGACTACAGGACTATCGATAAGAGACTTGGTACAAACGAGGATTTTGCAAAAATAGTAAAGGCTCTTCATGATGAAGATATTAAGGTAATAATCGATGGCGTATTCAATCACGTCGGAAGAGGCTTCTGGGCGTTCGAGGATGTTTTAAAGAACAGGTGGGATTCAAAATATAAGGATTGGTTCCATATCAACTTTGACGGAAATTCCAATTATAATGACGGATTATGGTATGAAGGCTGGGAAGGAAATTTTGACCTTGTAAAGCTTAACCTCAGAAACGAGGAAGTCATATCACATTTGTTCGAATGCATAAAGGGCTGGGTGGACGAATTTGATATAGACGGACTACGTCTGGATGTGGCTTATTGTCTCGACCGCGACTTTTTAAGAAGACTGAGAGAGTTTTCAAACGGCGTAAAGGAAGAGTTCTTCCTTGTAGGAGAGATGATACATGGCGATTATAACCAGTTCATGAATGATAACGCCTGCCATTCGGTTACAAATTACGAGTGTTACAAAGGGCTGCATTCAAGCTTCAACAGCATGAACATGTTTGAGATCGTTCACTCTCTGCTAAGGCAGTTCGGAGAAGAGAACTGGACACTGTACAAAGGAAAACATTTGTTATCATTTGTGGATAATCATGATGTCAGCAGGGTTGCAAGTATATTGAACAATGAAAAACAACTGCCTGTTATTTATGGGGTGCTGTTTGCGATGCCCGGTATTCCTATAATATATTACGGAAGTGAATGGGCAACCAAGGCGGATAAGTCCCAGGGGGATCCGGCATTAAGACCATGCTTTGACAAGCCGGAATGGAATTCCCTGACGGATCTGATAAGCAGGCTTTGTGAAATTAAGAAAGGTTCTAAAGCGTTAAACTACGGAAACTTCAAAAAGCTGGTACTTACCAACAGACAGTGTGTATTCCAGAGAGAGTTTGAAGGAGAGAGGATCATTGCCGCCTTTAATGCGGAGGAAAATGACTTTGATGCTCATTTTGACTACGGTGCGGCCGAAGGTGAGGAGCTCGTAAGCGGAGAAAAGATCGATGTGGGTGGCTGCCTTCATCTGAAAGGCTACTCCGTGATGATAATAAAAGTGTGATAAAAGGAGACAGCATGTCTAAGTGCGTAATTGCCGGAGCAGGAAATTTTAAAGAAATAGATGAGAAGGTTGAGGAAAGAGATCTTCTAATAGCAGCAGACGGTGGTGCCGAGAGGCTGATCGGCATGGGACTTAAGCCGACAGTAGTGGTTGGAGACTTTGATTCGTCAAGTCTTGATATTGATGAACTAAAGAAGAAGCTTCCGGATGCACAGTTTAAGTCTTTTCCCGCAGAAAAAGACTTTACGGATATGTATGCAGCGGTAAATGCCGGTGAACAAAAGGGATACTGGAACTTCCATATATATGGAGGGACCGGAGGAAGAACGGAGCATACAATTGCAAATATACAGCTTATAACTCATCTTGCGGAAAAAGGAAAATTTGGATATCTGCACGAGGATGACAGAGTGATGACGGTTATCAGAAACAGCAGATTTGAGCTGCCTGTTCAAAGCAAAGGATATGTATCGGTATTCTCTTTGAATGAGGTATCCGAAGGGGTAACGATCAGGGGGCTTAAATATGAGATTGAAAACGAGAACCTAAATAATGCCTTTCCGTTAGGAGTCAGTAACGAATTTAAAGGTGACAGGAGTTATGTATCGGTTAGGGAAGGCGTGCTTCTGATCATATGGGATAAGGAAAAATAAGATGATCGAGATAAACGTTTCTGAAGAAAAATACAGATATGATGCCGACTCACTTGTAAAGGAATTCTTTCCCGGAGAAGAGGTTGTAAATCATTTAAAGCCCTGTGAAGAAAAAAATAAGCTGAAAACCGAAATTATACACAATAATAAAAAAGTGGATGTTATACAAACTGGCGGATTGGATTCGTTAAGTAAAAAGGATTTTCGAAACCAATTAAAAAGAGACATCTATGACGCATTAAAGGCTTATACAGGCCAGGAATTGCCCTGGGGAACATTGACCGGGGTCAGACCTTCAAAGATACCCGTTTCTCTGATGAGAGACGGGTATTCTGCTGAAGACTGTATAAAATACATGAATAACATATATTACGTAAATAGGGAAAAAGCAGCACTTGCGGTAGGGATAGCTGAACGTGAAATTAAAATAATAGACGATATTGATAATGGCGGAGTTAATATATATATCGGGATTCCGTTTTGCCCATCAAAATGTTTGTATTGTTCGTTCCTGTCGTACCCCGCAGAGAACTTTAAAAATCTTGTGTTACCTTATTTAGAGGCTGTAAACAGGGAACTTACGTATATAAAGTCGAAATTAAAAAACAGGCGTATCAATACTGTGTATGTGGGTGGCGGCACGCCAACAGCGTTGGATGAAAATGAATTAGAACAGTTGTTACTGATCGTAGAAAACCATATAAATACAGCGGAAATAAAGGAATATACGGTAGAGGCGGGGAGGCCGGATTCCATTAATGCCCGAAAGCTGGAGCTTCTTAAAAAATATCATGTGTCACGTATATCGGTAAATCCCCAGACAATGAACAACAGGACTCTTGAAATAATAGGCAGGAAGCATACGGCACAGCAGACGAAAGATGCATACTTACTGGCCAGGAGCCTTGGGTTTGACAATATAAATATGGATCTGATACTCGGGCTTCCGGGTGAAAACGATACGGATGTTATGCATACGATGGAGGAAATAAAAAAGCTTGCACCCGATGACCTGACGGTTCATTCACTGGCGATAAAACGCGGATCGCCCCTGATGGAGAGGATCTCGGAGATTGAGCGGGACAGGATCGTAAATACTGAGGCCACAGTTAAAATAACAAGTGATGCGGCAAGAGAGATGGGATTACTTCCATATTATATGTACAGGCAGAAAAATATAGCCGGAAATTTTGAAAACAT
>JAILOD010000277.1 GCA_024691015.1 Lachnospiraceae bacterium | reverse complement strand
TATCATGGGTGTAGGTTTTGGAACAGGTTATCTTTCACCGGTTAAAACCCTTATGCTCTGGTTTCAGGACAGAAAGGGACTGGCTACAGGTCTTGCTGTTGCAGGTTTCGGTGCTGCTAAGGCTATCGCAAGCCCCATCATGACCAATCTTCTTAATGCCTGGGGCGACGGCAGCGGTATATATAAGATGTTTTTGATCCTTGGTGTTGCATATTTCATTATGATGTTTGTTGGCCATCTGCTTCTTAAAAAGCCTGAAGGCTGGCATGAGCCCAGTAAGGATGAGAAGAAGCCCGGCATTCTTGAGGTTATAAAGACAAAGCCTATAACAAACTATATCGGCATCTGGCTTATGTTCTACATCAACATCACCTGCGGTCTTGCACTTATTTCTCAGGAGAAGGCTATAGTTAAATGTATCGGACTTGCTGCTTCGGTAGGTATCATCTCATCGGTGTCCGCTATCTTCAATGCAGGCGGACGTCTCGGATTTTCAGCATGGGCCGATATGCTTAAGGACAGAAACACGATATATAAGCTGATATTTATTCTGTCGATCGCATTTACAGCTATTGTTATGGTTACAAAGGGAATCGTAAACGGAGAAGGAAATATCGCACTGATCATTCTGGTGCTTTGCCTGATCTTTATGGTAAATGCCGGATACGGCGGTGGTTTCTCAAATGTTCCTACCCTTCTTTCAGATCATTACGGAATGGGTTCTATCAGTGCTATCCACGGTATAACACTTTCAGCCTGGGCTTTTGCAGGCCTTACAGGAAACCAGATGGCAACCTTTATCGTTAATCACAGCGGAGCGTGGGAAGATCACGCAGGAGTAAAGGTAAATCCGGTAGGATATCAGAACGTGCTTTATGCAACTCTCGTGCTTTATATCATAGCTCTTTTAGCTTGTATGCTACTTGTAAAACCTTCAGGAAAAGCTGCTGAAGCAAAAAAGAAATAAATAAAAAACAGGCGCTTGTCTTAATTCAGACAAGCGCCCTTTTTAATCATATTGCGTTCAGGTTAGACCGGTTAAGGTGTTGAAAAGCTCAAGTTCGCTTTCCACATTTTCCGGTTTTATTTTTTCTATCGCAAAACCCGCATGTACCATTACGTGATCGCCGATCTTTGCATCGGGAATGAAGTCGATACGTACATTCGCTTTAACACCGTTGGAATCACAAAGAGCGGTTTTGCCATCGATCTCAATAATCTTTAAAGGCAGAGCTACGCACATTATTCTACCACTCTTAAGAGGTCGCTTACCTCTTTCTTCTTGGGAGCTTGCGGAGCTTCGTCAGCGTGGCCGATGGGAATAAGTGCGGCAACCTTCTGTCCTTCGGGAAGAGTGATAAGATCTGCTACCTTAGCCTCATCAAAGATACCGAGGATTACGGTTGAAAGCCCGTATGCGTATGCTGCAAGGCAGAAAGCATCTGAACAGATTCCTGCGTCATAGGACTGCCAATGGTCTCCCTGTGAGGTGGTTGCACTTCCGTCTCTTTCGTATCCGGAAATATGATCTTTAATGGATACAACAACGAGAGTGGGAGCGTTTTTGATGATCTCTGTATTGTGGGCAAAGCCGAGAACTGCTTCATCTGCTATTTTATCCTTGACCTCTTTGTTTAATACGAGAGAGTATCTGACTACCTGGGTGTTTTTCCAGGTGGGTGAAAACCTTGCTGCATCAACTACCTTCTCTACATCGGCTGCGCTTACGGGATCTGCCGTGAATTTTCTGATACTTCTTCTGCTTTTGATTCCTTCTATAAGTTCCATTTACCTTCTCCTTTCGAAACTGATAATGAATTAAGTAAATTGATTTTATCATAAGTCATATCGTTTTTGTAAAAAACATGTTGACAGTACTAAGTGTTGGGTGTATATTAACTGTATTAGTTGTGATAGTACAGGTATAAGCGATAAATATTTTAAGAAGGGACGGTGGATATATGAGTTTTATCGATTACCGTGATAATCGGCCAATCTACGAACAGATCGTGGAATATTACAAACGGCTGATACTATCCGGAGCTATCAAAACCGACGAACAGATGCCATCAGTCAGAGGTCTGGCGATGGAGCTGTCCACAAATCCGAATACGATCCAGAAGGCCTACGCACAGCTGGAACGGGACGGGTTTATCTACACGGTGAAGGGCAGAGGGAATTTTGTCAAGGAGAAGGAAGATCTCATGGTAGAAAAGGAAAACGAAATAATAGGAAAACTTAAAGACATAATAAAAGAGGCCGCAGGTCTCGGTCTGGATTTCAACAAACTTTTTGAAAAGGCAAAAGCAGAAGGGGAGAAGGGAGTGTGAAATATGATCTCGATCAGTCATGTTACAAAAAGCTTCGGTGCTCTGAAGGCTGTTTCCGATCTCACAATGGATATTGATGACGGACAGGTATTCGGAATGATAGGCACTAACGGGGCAGGAAAAAGTACATTGCTCAGGATAATGTCCGGTGTTCTTGTACCGGATGAAGGGGAAGTCCTGATAGACGGGGGTCGTGTATACGATGTTCCTGAGACAAAGGTTAATATATTCTTCATTCCGGATGAGGCGTATTTCTTCCCGAATTCATCCGCACAGGATATGAGAGATTATTACGCCGGGATCTATCCGAAATACGATAAGGAAAGGTTTGACAAGCTTCTGGATAATCTTAATCTGGATAGCAAAATAAAAATATCAACCTATTCCAAGGGAATGAAGAAGCAGCTTTCCATTGCGCTGGCGATCTGCGCCGGAACAAAGTACATCTACTGTGATGAAACCTTTGACGGTCTGGATCCGGTTATGCGTCAGGCAGCAAAAAGTCTTCTTGCACACGATATGGAAGAAAGAGGAATGACGCCTATCCTTACCAGCCATAATTTACGAGAGCTTGAGGATATCTGCGATCACGTCGGGCTTATCCATAAAGGCGGCGTTCTTCTTTCAAGAGATATAGAGGATATGAAGCTCAATCTTCAGAAGGTCCAGTGTGTATTTAAAAATGAAGAAGACGAGAAGGCTATAAAGGATAAACTGGACATCCTTATAGAGGATAAGCGCGGAAGGCTTATGACAATAACAGCCCGCGGTACCAGGGAACAGGTGGACGAGGCATTCAAAGGATTTGACATGGTATTTTATGAAACTCTGAATTTATCTCTCGAAGAAATATTTATCAGTGAAACGGAGGTGGCAGGCTATGACATCAAAAAGCTCATCATGGACTGAAAAGTCAAACAGCCAGCTTGCAACTGCCCTAAGGCGTAAGTGGGTTATAGGACTTTGTGCCCTTTGTTCGTTTCTTTATTTCCCGATAGGTCTTGTGGTTGTCCTGGTAGGGGCAAGGGGACGATATATTTCGGTAGCCGAGTATCCTTTTTTAAGACTGGATGCTGTTATGGTAAATGCTGCCGCAAGCTGGATCGGAACCACAAGCTTTTACTGTATGCTCACCATCGGCCTGGCGATGGTACTGGCCATAGAAGGATACAGGTATTTATACAAAAAGGAAATGATCGACTTTTATGAAGCTACTCCCGAGAAGAGATCAAAAAGATTCTGGAGGATCTTTTTAAACGGTATACTGATCCATTCCGTAACCCTGATCGCCGGAATGATACTTTCGCTTATAGTTGCCGGAGGCTTTGGGATATTCAGAAAAGCGTTATATCTGGAAACGGCATATAACTTTATTGAACTGACAATACTGTTTATAGGTATTTATTCCCTTTGTATTCTCGGAGCAATAGTAAGCGGTAACGTGATAATAGCGATATTGTCCGGACTGTTCTTAATATCCGTGGAGTTTGTATTCAGGGTTGTCTGGACCATGTGCAAGAGTCAGTATTTTGCAACATATTACAGCCGGTCGCTCTTCGGAAGCTTTTTCACATCGCCTGTTTATAATTACCTGTGCGGAAGGACAGGCATGGCAGATAATAAGGTATACAGGATAAGCCGCTTAATAGAACATATTGGTGATTCCTGGAAATACAATATAAACACTATTATCATAGCAGTAATTGCTATAGCTATAGCATATTTTGCATATAAGAAGAGAAAGAATGAGTTTGCGGGACAGTCCTTTGTATTCAGGATCGCACAATGGATCGTTAAGATCTCGGTGGCAGTTATCGGCGGTATTTTTACCGGTGCCTGCCTGGATCTTATAACAAACGGAGCGGTTGCCGTAATGTTTATGGGTGTTGTAATTGCTGTTCTTGTATTATGTCTGGTTTTGGAGATCGTTTTCAACCAGGATTTCAAGGCACTGTTTAAGAACTTCTGGATAATGCCGGTCTGTGCGGTCGCTGCAATAGCTGTTATTTTAGGCTTCAGATTTGATGTGACCGGATATGAATTATATACGCCCGATCCTTCAAAGGTTGAGAGCTGCGCCATATACGAGGAGTACTCCGATTACACATATTATGACAGAGATTTAGACATCATAACTTCGGAGGATTACTTCTGTGACAATATGAGACTGGGCAATGTCGAGGCCGTCCGAAAGGTCGGGTTTACCGGGCAGGAAAGAAGGTCACAGTATTTCAGAAAATATGTCGGACTTAATCCGGCAAAGCCTGATACTTACGATGAATCATACTATCAGGGCTATGAAAAGATCCTGCTTTACAGGATGAAAAACGGTAAAGAGGTATACCGCAGGATTTCAATTCCATATACCATAAATGAGACACTTATGGACGAGATCACATCCGATCAGGCATACAGGGATGTTCTGTTCCAGAAGGATGAAGTGTTGATGGATAAGATAGTATCGGATGCGGATAATTACAGGCTTTCATATTCCACCGGAATGGACCAGCTTGAAGGAGACGGCAGCCTTATAAAGGGTTTCTATGATGTTTATTACAAGGATCTTGAAACATATAAGTATTCACTGGCTGTTAAGTCAAAGCCTACCGGATATGTAAACATATCGCCCTTTATATATGATTACGGAAAAAATCGGAATTACAATCAGAGCTTTATCGTTTTCCCGGAGTACACGGATACCGTAAAGTATCTTAAGGATAACGGAGTTTATCTTGATACCCCGATACGTAAAGAGTATATAGATCAGATATATATTACGCACGACATGGAAAATAAAGGGACAGAAGGAGAAGAGAGCACCTATGAAACAATGGATCATACATATACCGATTCAAAGCAGATCGATGAGATAATGAATAATATTGCATTTAACGGTCTTAACTATGAATGGTTCAGAAATGAAAAGTTAGATTACAAGTATACCGTAACGATCTTTCTCGACCACAGTAAAAAGAGTTATTACGGAGCAGGCCCGTACTACACCGATTTCTGGAAGGATTCGGTACCCGCTTTTGTGATACAGGATCTGTCATAACGTAAAAGTATCTCCCGGTTTTATGCCGGGAGATATTTTTTTGTTATCGCGGAGCGAGTAGGGTGCGATTATATCTTCCCTACTCGATTAATAATATTAAAATATGGTATTATTAAAATATAAAACTCACTATGAGGTGGCAATAATAATCAAAAATGAGGAGAAATTCTGCCGTACAACTTGATATGGTCCATGGGCCGCTGGCCGGGAAGATGCTGATGTTCGCCATCCCTCTGATCCTCACCACGATGCTGCAGCTTTTGTTTAATGCTGCGGATATAATAGTTGTCGGTCAGTTTTCGGGAGAAGGTGCGGTAGCTGCGGTTGGTTCTACCAGTTTTCTGATAAACCTTCTGATAAATTTCTTTGCCGGTATCTCAATCGGTGCAACTGCATATATATCGGCAGAAATAGGCAGAAATAAGCTTGAAGGCGTAAGCCGGGCGGCGCATACCTCGGTTATGATAGGCCTGATATTCGGGATTGCCGTAGGACTTATCGGGGTTTTCGGCGCAGAGATATTTCTCAGATGGATGAGTACTCCGGCAGATGTTCTGGATCAGGCAACTCTTTATCTTCGAATTTATTTTGCGGGTACTCCGTTTTTTATGGTTTATACATTTGCAAGAGCTGTTTTTATTACGAGCGGGGATACAAAAAGTCCCCTTATATACCTGACAATTGCCGGTGCTGTAAATGTTATCATAAATCTTATACTGGTAATCGTATTTGATATGGGAGTTGCCGGTGTGGCCATAGGTACGGTAGCATCACAGTTTGTATCGGTTGTTCTGATGCTTGGGAAAATGAGTGTTACCGAAGGACCGCTGGGGCTGGATCTTAAAAAAATAAGAATAGATAAGCCCGCTCTTGCAAAAATTTTGTATCTCGGAATACCGGCCGGGCTTCAGACTCTGGTTTTTTCGGTTTCCAACGTAATGATACAGTCTTCGGTAAATTCACTTGGAATGCTGTATGTTGCCGGTAATTCCGCTGCATCGAATGTCGAGGGCTTTGTCTGGACTTCCATGGAAGCGTTTAACCAGACGGCAATGACCTTTATGGGACAGAACTATGGTGCCGGAAAATATGAAAGGTTCAATAAGATATATTTTATAAGCAGCGGATTCTGTTTTCTGGTCGGAGTTGGCCTTGGGCTTATAGTACTGGTATTCAGGGTACCCATTTTGTCGTTTTACCTTCCTACGTCAGAACAGGCGGTATATTACGGTTCTCTGAGACTCTTTATATTTATGACCACCTACTGGACCTGCGGTCTTATGAATGTGGCGGCCGGATGTGCAAGGGGTCTGGAGCATCCGCTCTTCCCGATGATCGTGTCAATGGTGGGAGTTTGCGGGCTCAGGGTGTTCTGGATAATTAAGGGCTTTCCCTGGTCGATCGAAAGATTCGGAACGGAGATCGGGTATCAGACACTGGTGGCTACATACCCTGTCAGCTGGGTCATAACGGGAAGCGTGCTTATAGTTTATTATTTTTATGTAAGGAAAAAGATAATGGTTTCACATAGTGCCGAGCAGATACCTAAACAGGGGGATATATCATGAGGGATGATTATGTTTTGAGTTGCTGTACGACAGCGGATATTACAAAAAAGCATATGGAGCTTTGCGACATAAAGTATATCTGTTTTCACTATTCTCTCGATGGGAAAAATTACGAAGATGATCTGGAAGAGACAATGACCTATTCGGAATTCTACGATCGTCTGCGTGCCGGACAGGATGGAAAATCAAGCCAGGTTAATGCCGCGGAGTTTGAAGAGTATTTCAGGTCTTTTCTTGAAAAAGGATTGGATATCATACACTGTACGCTTTCCTCCGGGATCTCCGGAGTACTTAACTCGGCACAGGCTGCCGCGGCAGAGCTTAAGGAGGAATATCCGGACAGAAGGATATATATAGTTGATTCTCTTTGTGCCAGCAGTGGCTTCGGGCTGTTTATGGACAGGCTTGCGGAGCTTAAGGCTGAGGGACTTAAAATAGAAGAGCTGTATAAATGGGCCGAAGAGAATAAATTGAGGCTTCAGCACTGGTTTTTTTCATCGGATCTTACATTCTTCATAAAGGGAGGAAGGATATCAAAAGCGGCCGGAGTATTCGGAGGTCTGATGGAGATCTGTCCTCTCATGTATGTGGCTCCCGACGGAACTCTGCAGGTATTGGAAAAAGTAAGGAAAAAGAAGAAAGTAATAGAAGCGATTGTAAAGAAAATGGAGAAATATGCCGAGGACGGAAATGCTTACGACGGTAAATGCTATATAAGTAACAGTGATTGTTTTGATGATGCCCGTCAGGTTGCCGAGCTTGTTGAAAAGAGATTTCCTAATCTTCACGGGAATGTGGATATAAATTCAATAGGTACGACAATCGGATGTCATACGGGTCCCGGAACGGTTGCACTGTTTTTCTGGGGAGCAGAACGGGAATTTTACTGAATAAAAAAATTATAAGGCAGATAAAATAATTATTGACGTAAAAAACCTTTAATGATATAGTAAATTAGCTGAAATAGCATGAGCTCCCGGCGGTCTCCCTTATATCTCTCTGAATTACTCTTATAATTGGCAATTTTTGCCGGGAGCATTATAAGAGAGAGATCTATCCCAAATCAAGTGGTAAATAAATGTTAGAAACCGGAACAATTAAAAAACTTATATTAGTCAAGACAGTTGACTTCGGAGTGTATCTGGCCGAGGAAAGGGATTCTGCGGAACGCGTTTTGTTACCTAAGGCACAGTTGGATCCCGGTAAAAAGCCTGAGATCGGAGACACATACGAAGTTTTTTTGTATAAAGATTCAAAGGGAAGGCCGATAGCCACAACCAGAAAACCATATATTACACTTGGAGAAATAAAGCTTCTTAAGGTAAAAGACAGTAATGCCACGGGACTGTTTCTGGATATCGGTCTGGAAAGAGATCTGCTACTTCCTTTCAGGGAGCAGTCATATAAGGCAAGGGTCGGGGATGAAGTTCTGGTATATATGTATGTTGATAAGTCGGGGCGTCTTGCGGCAAGCATGAAGGTGTACGACCATCTGGAAAAGAAATCACCTTATAAAACCAATGATGAGGTGACCGGTCTGGTTTATGAGATCAGTAAAAACTTCGGTGCTTTTGTAGCCGTGGATAACAGATATTCCGGATTGATCCCGCAGAAGGAACTGCCGGGAGATATATTCGCCGGACAGGAGGTAACAGCCCGCGTAAGCGCTGTTCTCGAGGATGGAAAATTAAACCTTTCGGTCAGGAAAAAGGCTTACAGGCAGCTTGGAGATGACGGGGATCTGCTTATGGGACTCCTGGATAAATCCGATGGAAAGCTTCCCTTTACCGATAAGGAAGACCCGGATTTCATAAAGGAAAAGACAGGGCTCAGCAAGGCAGCCTTCAAGAGAGCACTCGGTCATCTGATGAAACAGAAAAAGGCTAAAATAGAAGGCGATTCGATCATTAAATTATAAATATATCATTGCAAAGAGGAGGACAAAATGAACGTAATAAAGACAGACAGAGCACCGGCAGCTATAGGACCCTACTCTCAGGCTATAGATCTGGGAAACATGGTATTTACCTCCGGCGTTATACCCGTTATACCGGAAACAGGCGCCATAGTTGAAGGCGGTGTGGAGGAACAGGCCAAAAGAGCTCTTACAAACCTCAAGAACCTTGTGGAAGACAGCGGTTCGTCGATGGACAGAGTTGTTAAGACTACCGTTTTTATTAAAAACATGGATGATTTTTCAAAGATAAACGAGATATATGCAACATATTTTACCTCAACGCTTCCTGCAAGAAGCTGTGTAGAAGTGGCAAGACTTCCAAAGGATGTACTGCTCGAAATTGAAGCCATAGCCGTAAAATAGGGCAATTTTTCCGGTAATACTTTTGCCATGCAAGTAAAAATGTATTAATAATATTTGAAAAACAACAAAAACTTGTGAAACTTTGGCATTGAACAGGAAATATTCATTGGTTATAATCGGGCTGTAAACATATTAAATAAAATGAAGAAAAGGAGAAAAAGAGATGAAAGTACAGAACATCAAAGACGTAGACAAATTTTTCAAAGTAGTAGACAGCTGTGAAGGAAAGGTAGAGCTTGTTACAGGTGAAGGAGACAGACTTAATCTTAAGTCAAAGCTTTCCCAGTATGTATCAATGGCAAATATCTTTTCAGATGGTACAATAAAGGAGCTTGAGATCGTAGCTTACGAGCCCGGTGATATTGACAAGCTTGTTAACTTCATGATCGATGGAAACTAATACCTTGATCTAAGGGGTTTAAATATCCCGTTTTACAGAATTGATTTTTATAACCTCTGCGTCTAATATAGATGCAGAGGTCTTTTTATGAATAAAATTATCCGAAAACTTATGGTTTTAATATTGTCAATAATTCTTGCGGTAGGACAGGCACAGCCCGCGTATGCGGATTTTGCCGTAGGGACTCTGCGCGGAAGCGAGAATTTTGACAGGGACTTAAGAAAGCAGAGTCCATGGTTTTACAAAACGGGCGAATATACAATGCAGGGAATAAACCAGTACGGCTATACCGGTACCTGCGGACAGGCGGCACTTGCCAGTGCCATGAATCATCTTTTTTCAACCTCGTATTATACCGAGAATATGATAGTAAAAATGACGGTGGATCACGGCTGGTGTACCTTAGATGACCCGGTAAAGGAAAATCTTGGCGGAATGAGTCCCGCGCAGATGATGTATGTTCTTAACATACTGAATAATGTCGGAGCCAACGAGCTGCTGAAATATCCCATAAATATGGATCATATAGCCGAAAATGTTTTTAAGGAGCCGGTATTTCAGAACGGGGGTTTTTACGTAAATGATAACTCCCTTGAGCTGGATGAAGATGATGTGGCCGGAATTGATGCGGATATCATGATAACCAAGGGCGTTCCGGATGTGGATGCCATGGCTGATGATATCGATAACGGCTACATATATCTGGAATGTGTGGACAGTAATATCCTCTGGGACTATGACAGGGCAATAGTGGAACAGGTTGGAATGAAATATATAGTTTCAAACCACTGGATCACCGTATCCAACACTATTCGCGATTCCAAGGGCAATCTGCTGGGGTTTTATATAATAGATTCGGGAACGGGAACAAAAACGGTTTTAAGGGATAAGATGCATAAGATGATATTCGGCCTGCCGGATGAGCCTATCACGGATGCGGCCTGTGTAAGAGTCAGGCCTCTGAAGCATGATGACTGAGGTTTATCTGTGCAGCTTATATAAGCCAAAGGAATAAGAGTCAAAGTTCATATCAGTGATAAATTCGGCCTCATAACCTTGAGAGGGGGCTTCTTCAAGAAATTCTTCGAAACCGGGAACCAGTAGATAATAAGCGTCTCCGGTTATTTCATCCGCATTTTCCCAGGAATGCTTTTTGAAATCGGGATAGTAATAGCGCATACAGATCTCTATCTGATATTTGTCTTCGTATATCACATATCCGTCTCCCGGTTTTAAATGTGAATCAAAATAAGCGGTCATAGCATTGACACCTGGGTTATATTCGCTGACGTATTCCTGGCGGTATATGACAAAAAGAGAAATAAGAGGGATCATAATGAGGATGGCAAAACGACGGTCTTTTTCGTAAAGAATGGAGATACCAATGGAAACACCGAGCCATAACAGTCCGAGAGAAGGTACGAGATAACGGCTTGTAAAGAAATTATTTCCTCTGAGCAGGGAAATGATATAGGAAAGAAGCAACACTATATAGGTAACAGAAGCATATAAAACGGAAAAATATGTTTTAAGAGTTCTGTCGCCTTTAAATATAGCGTAAATGGCAACAATAAATACAAATGCAAATAATGCAAGAAGTATAAGTGACAGCGGGGTGAAATTTGTAACAAACGGAAATCGCAGATCTGCAAGGAATACCTTAAACGACACCTTTTGCATCGA
Source organism: Lachnospiraceae bacterium (assembly GCA_024691015.1). Taxonomy (GTDB): domain Bacteria; phylum Bacillota; class Clostridia; order Lachnospirales; family Lachnospiraceae; genus NK4A144. The sequence continues at coordinate 1,510 of JAILOD010000277.1, read as the reverse complement.
AAAATGGGAATTTGCTCCGGTCAGCTGTAAAACGGTCAGTATCATAAAGGGAATATACAACACAAAAGTCAGGAGAGCGGTTAAGATAAATGACCTTAGAGACAGAGCTGTGCCGGAATGCTCCTGCCCTGAATTTTTAAGGCAAAAAACAAACATAAATACCCATAAAGGGGCGCAGCATAACAATGCGTAGTAATGCGTGGCGGCAGATAAAATCGTAAAAAGCGAAAACGGGATCAGAGATGCTTTTTCACCGGTGATGATAGCTTCATAGCAGAAGACCCCGGCAGCGGTGGATGCAAAAAGAGCCCAGCTGTACATGCGTATTTCAACACCGTAATGAAGAAAATGAGGAAGTGCTATAACACAGATCGCAAAGAAAAACGAAACGAAATATCCGAAGTGCTTTCTGACCTTAAACGGGATGAGCCATAAGAGCAGAAGTATCATGGGTATAACGGAGCACAGCTTTAAGGTTACTGAATTAAACCCTAAGACGGAGGTTACGCACCAGGCAAAAACATTGTAAAACGGCGGGAGAGTATCGGCAATGGTGGCCGAAAGCATATCAAAAAAGGAACGGCGGACGATGCAGGCCGTGAATGCTTCATCCACCCAAAGGTTGTTGTTGAAGATCAGAGATATGTATGTTATGACACCGAGAAAGCAGAGTATAAACAGTGCAGGTGGCCTTTTTTCAATCTTTGCGTTCATAGGGGCATTATACCACGACGCAAGTTGAAAAGTATATGTTTTGTATGGTATAATCTATTAATCTTTGGATTGATTTGCGAAATATATTCTTAAGGGAAAGTTATGAGACAAATTAATGTATTGGGTATGGGCCTCAGGGATTACTCTGTAAGAGAATCTATGCGAAACCTGAACGAATATATGAATACTGTTTCCTGCAATAAAATTGCTTTTGTTTCACGGGACCTGCTGCTTAGCGCGACAGATATACCGGAGGCGGCGGAAGCCATAAAGGGCATGGACATGACGGTGTTCACATCGGCAGATATTCTTGAAGCGGCCAACATAATAAGCCGTGGAAGAGAACGCGAGATCAACAGCGGTCTTTTTGTTAAAGGTATGCTGAGAAAATTTGCCAAGGAAAAGAGAAAGCTTTTTTTAATAGCCGATGACGAGGATTCCTTATCACAGCTTAAGGAAGAGCTTCTCAGTGCAAATGAAGCGTTAAAGATTGTCGGCGCCATATTTGCGGAGCAAGAGGGGATGAGCGAAGAAAAGCTCATTAATGAGATCAATTCCGTTATTCCCGATGCAGTGATGCTTAAACAAAAAGGTGTTGCTGCAGAGGTATTTATTAATAGGAGTTTTAAAAAGGTTAATTCCAAATTAATGATCTCTCTTGGCACTGTCGGTTTGAAGGACACTGAAAATCACCAAAGTTTAAAAGATATTATCATTGGAAAGCTGTTTCGGAGGCAGGCTAATAAATTCGAGCAGCAAATATAAGATCGGGTCTGGGTACACCCGTTTTTAAAGG
>JAILOD010000187.1 GCA_024691015.1 Lachnospiraceae bacterium | reverse complement strand
CTGTTTTTCCAGGTCCTTTCTGATTTCCGCTAATTTTTCATCGTTGATAATATAGTTATCGTATTTCTTCATTGCTTCATCGACATCAATAACTTTTATTATCTCTTCCCGAGGCTTATTAATTGATTTTTTCGGTTTGGGTTTTTCCTTAATTCTGTTTGAAAGCTTTATTTGTTTTTCTTGTTCTTTAGTTTTTTCTTTCCGGGATTTGTTTAATAAATCCTCTTCTATGATGATGCTATCTTTATATTTATATTTATTCTGTAAATCTTCAATGTTTATTTGCTTTTTTTTGTTATTGTTATTATTGGTGTTATTATTGCTATTATTGTTGTTATCGTCATCAAGATCGATTATTATATTATTATTTCCTTTGCCCATATCCGTTCTCCTTTTTTTGTTAATATGCTTCAAAAATAAACAAGTCGATCAGAACCGTCCCCGTTGACTTCCCGTTGACTTCTCCCCGGTGACTCCATAAATATATACGATATAAAGATGAAAATGTGACATAAAAATCCCCAGAGTGAGAAACCTCCGGGGATTTTTTCTTAGCCCATTACCTGTGCGGGATTGTTCTGAACCTGTTGATGATTCTGATTCTGATCCTGCTCATTTGCTGCCTGTTCGGCATTCTGTTTATTCTGCACATTTTGATTGTGGGCGGTCGAAAGGGACTTGATCGACTCATTCATATATTCTGTCTTTTCTGCAGTTATACCTTCTCCTATGTTTATTGATTTCAGATAGCCTGCTATAAGGAATTTCTCACGATCCAGCTTTAGTGCATTCTTTTTCTCTGCATTATAAGCAGGATTCTTGCCATCATCAAAAAGAGGCGGCATGTTGTCGATAAATCCGCTTTCGGGATTTCTGATCTGAGCGAGTCTGTTCTTTACATAGTATTCCGGCAGCTTTCCTTCCGAAAAGTCTTTGGTAAGCTTTTTGGCCCGGTCAAGCTTAAGCTTGGAGATCGCTGCTTTGGCATCAAGGATCTTCTTCTCTTCAGCTTTTGCAAGAGCCTGTAATCTGCGCATTTCTTCCGGATTCCTTGCTCTGTTGGCTTTATTTGTGTATTTGGTTTTATTCTCCGTAGCTTTATTAAGAAGCTTTTCCTGCGCTTTAACTGCACTGATGAAGGGCTTCTCTTCTGCCTTTAAGGAGGACTTCAGGGCTTTTTCGCTGTTGTTGATATTCTTCGTCCTGTTACGCTTCAGACTGGAATAAAGGCTTGCAGACTGCTTAAGGTTGTCCTTTTCTTCCTGCTTTAATTCTTTAATGTCCTCCAAATCTAAGGTTTCGTCTTTTTTAAGTGCCTGAAATTTTTCCACTATATTGGTAATTTCGTTCTCCAGGACTGAAAAACCCTGTTTTCCTCTGTCATGACCATTTATTATAAGCAGCTCGGTCAAAGCTTCCACTCTTGCTTTTAAGACCTGGTATTCTGATAATGAATCACAACCCCCCTCCATATCCCCCTTCATATTGATATCACTAAAGATCTCCTTCAATTTATCAGACATAGCCATATAATCAAAAGTGCCATTTTTACTGATATATTTTGAAAGGGAGAAGCTTTCTTCCTTAAAACCAAATTCGTTAAGGGCATTCTCAGCGAGCATTTTATCTGCATCGATCTCGTTTTTGTTAAGTAAGGTTAAAGCCTTAACTGCTTCCCATTTGTTATTGGTTCTGTTATTAAGAGTTTTAACGTTTTGCCTTCTTTTTTCAATCAGTTTTTTCTCGTATTTTTTTATGCTCTCATTAAGTATAACAAGATTATCGGCTTTATTCTCATTGGCTTTATCTGTGAGAATGATGCACTCCATTACTTTTTCATATTGAAGGCGCATATTTTCATAATTCGAATAATTATTATCCGGACGTTTTGTGTCAATATCGTATAAGATAGTACCTGTTGAGGAATTTTTAAATATTGCGTTCAGAGAGGAAACGTTTGCCGTGTTATTCTTATGAACCTCCTTCATAAATGTTCCGGGATCTGCTTTAAATCGTTCAACGACATTTTTATAATCAAGGTTGTTGTTTATTGCGTATTTCTTCAACATATTGCCTAACAGGAATACTGAATTCAGCTGTGAAACAACTGCCGGATTTTTGGCATATTCAGCTGGTAGATTTTTAATTTCCTTCATTTCCAGCCCTGAAATAGTTGTATTATTTGTAAAGCTATCATTGGCCATTTTAAACAGATCATCCATGCCGGCACGGGTTGTTTTATATTTTTCAAGTTCTTCATGTATTTTATCGGCTGAACCCTTTTCAGCAGTTCTGGAAACTGTCTTGAAATCATCAATGAGCTTTTGGAAAGCGTAATTATCCTCGTTTCTGATTTCAAACAGTTTCAGTTTATTCATTTCGTCCAGCATTTTGGCAATATTATCGGCATGAGCCGGGTTTATATGAATAGCGCTGTTTGAAAGTTCTCTGATCTTATTTGCCTGTTCGGCCGAGGGAGCATCGGGAACGGTATCGCCAACACCCTTAAGGACCGATGTGCTGTTTTTGATCAAAGCTTCATTTGTTTTGTTTTGCTCATTAATGTATATTTTGCTGACATCTGTAATGGTGTCCAGACTTTTCTGATCTACTTCCATTAATTCTTTTTCGATATAATCGAGATCGGATAATAACTGCTGCTGTTTCTCTATAGAGCCGTCTTTATTAATGTTCCAGCTTTCCCGGACATTCTGTGAGCGAAACTTTATAATAGTTGATTCTTTCGTTTCAATATTTTTAATATTGTTGTTTTCGGCTTCGTTTCCGGCAGCATTGTTAAGCCCCATAGTTTCAACCGGAACAAAGTCTTTATCAATTTGTTGTAAAGCTTCCCGATCATAGAAACCAATGTCAGAGATCGCAATGCTTAAAACGGTATCTCTTTCGTTCTTGTTCAGCCTGTCAATTCTGTTAAGATCATAATCGAATTTTTTTCCTATCTTTTCAGCTTCATTCTTTCCGAGACTCTGGGTCATTAGATTTCTAAGGCTGTATGTATCACAGTACGTTTTTAAGCTATTGATCATCAGGTCTCTTTGACGTTTGTGATCATAAGATAGCAGATTCTCCCTGACCCTGTCTTCTTCGGGTAAGTTCTGCTGATCCCCGTTAAGGGGAGCCTGGGCCTTGTCACAGATTTCCTGATACCGTAAGAAAAGTTTATCCTTCCTGAACGCCTCAAGTTTACTCTCTGCTAAAGCATTAAGCCTGAATCCGGCTTCGGCCCTGTTATTCTCTGCGTTATTCGCAATCGCATTTTGTGCCTGTATTATATTATATTCACGAACGTATACCGGAGAAGGCAGGCTGCTTTCTTTAATGACATCCTTTAAGGGCTTAAAGCGCTGATGGAAGGATACATTGTTTACACTGCATGCGTTAAATGCTCTGCTTGAAAGATTTTTTGCAGTATTTCTGAGTAACTCGATAGTAAACCTGCCTTCTAAGCGTGGAACGATAGATCGAATATGTTTTTCATCAAAAGCGTTCTTTAGTTTATTATAGGCAAGCTCCAGTTCCTTCGGTGATTTATCC
>JAILOD010000135.1 GCA_024691015.1 Lachnospiraceae bacterium | reverse complement strand
CTGTTTTTTCGTACTGCACGTAGGCTTTCATTTCTTTAGCCATAGCTTTATCTATCTTTTTATTAAGAACCGCAAGCTGTTTCTTATATTCTTCCCGATCTGTTATAATTCCTCTTTTAAATTCTCCTTCGAGTCTAAACTTTTCTGTTAAGACCTGAACAGCCTCTTCTTTTGCTGTTTCGAATTTTTCCTTGTTAGTTCTAAAAAACATGTTTATTTCTCCTCAATTATCATTAGTTAGCCTTATTTTCTCTTATACACGACTATAACATTTTGTCCTAAGTCTACTGGAAACTCGGTATCACATCCAAAACATTCAGCTTCTTTCGGGATATCTCTGATTGTTTTATATCTATCATTAAGATAACTGCCGCAGTGAGGGCATCTTATCATATATACCCGTCTCAGCATATCAGGAGACAAAGCTTCCAGTTCTTGGTACGCTTTCTTTTTCGAAATATGCACCTTACGTTGTACGGCATCAGGGAATATTGTATCACCTGGTTTATAAAATTGATTGATAAACTCTTCTACTGTCATAGATCCAAATCCTCAAGCTCTTTTCTCTTTCTTTTCTCTTCTTTTTCTTTCTTTAATATAAAGAACAGCCCTATGATAGAACCAATACCAACCAGTATAAAAACAATTATAGAAGGGGCATGTTTTTTAGCTATAGCTATATCTGTTTTCATTATTTTTTCAGGTTTATCTTCAATCTTTGAATGTCCTGCAATCGCTGCTATATCAGAAACTATTGATGTGACAGAAGTCTTCTCCTGGATCGGGTTGTATTCTATGCCCTGGGCCTTTTTTTCTGCAGCCACCTCATCAAGATGATCAATCAGCTTTACATGAATAGCTGTGTTGGTATACGGTTTTACTTCAAAAGTGTCTCCTTCTACACGGAAACGGCTTGCCTTGTCAGCCATAAGACCGCCTCCAATCATATAATTACCGGCTGGGAGGTTTAATGTAGCCTCATAAAGATTTGCCTCAAATACCTCTACGGCGTATTCTTGGTATGTTTCAGTATTTGTAAAATTAACGAAAGCCACTTCATGTATATTCCATGGCATTTCAAGTTTCAAAGTGACGCTGCCAACTTTTCCTTTTAGAGGGACCTTTTTAAAAGGGTTATCTTCAACGTCTGGTCCTATATCTCCTAAGTCGGCTTCAGTTTCTGAAATATTTTCTGATACTGCAGCGTATGAAACACTTGGTACTGCTGTTGTAATAACAGCTAAAAAAGCCAAACCATAAATAGTTTTCTTTAAGGCAGCTTTCAAGTTAAGCATAAATTGTTCCTTTCTGAAGTGAATATACCATATATTGTGTGTGCTTGTGCCCGATACAAAAAAAATAAACAATATTTTTTATAAAAATCATGAAGCCTGGACATCCGCCAGGCTTCACATGTTTATCGGGAGGTTACGTTATAACTCTCTGTCGTCATATCCCTGGGTAGGAGGAGCGATTTCCCCATCACCATTTATCATCTGTCTGAGGTGAGCAGCTGAATTTTCAAGGGTAGAGTCTCCAGACCTTTCGTAGCGGTCAAGCATATTATCAAAATACTTTTCAGCTTCTTCAGGAGAATCGAATGTATAGAGATTTCGCTGATCTTCTTCGGTGATGAGGATCCTGTCAACAGTGCCAGACATAGCTGCAAGACCGAAAGCGACGCCGGGATGATCGAGACTTTCAGGGTTGATTAAAATAGGCTCTTCGAATTCATTGGATATAATCCTGAAAACATTATTTTCTCCATCGAATGTTAATAAAGGGTTACCCATACTCAAATACTCTTGGTTCACGAGTTCGCTGGCAATACCATAGCTTCTTTCTGTTATGATATCGACCATTTTATTTGTCACCTCATTAACGATGTCGGCAAACCGGTCATTGTCAGTGTCGTTCAATCTGAGAGATTCATGTTCTTCTCCGGCATAAAAGATTTCACCAGACAGATTGACCACATCAATAAGGTTTCTTCCTTTTTGTCCTTCGATGTCTGGATCTCCCTGAACGTCCGGGTGGAGTGCTTCGTTCGCTATATGCTCAAGTGCGTCGAGGCAGCCTCTTCCGTTATCTCTTATCTGACTGCTTTCATACATTTCTTTAAGTTCCTGAGATGGCTTATTTGTAAACTCCTGGCCGGTAAAAGCTTCGAACATCCGGTCTAATTCAAAGCAATTAGATATTTTTGCT
>JAILOD010000099.1 GCA_024691015.1 Lachnospiraceae bacterium | reverse complement strand
GAAGCGCGCTGTCGTGAGAACCACGTTCCGTTTTACAGGTTTGAGGGATGCGATCACTCTCTTGAAAGCGGGGATCTGACTGAGGATCTGAACAGGATGACTGATATTATCGAGATCACCAGGGATTTCCTTGTAGGTGCGCCAATATATAAGATAAGCGTGCTTACCCGTACTAAGGAGATCACGGATCTTAAGGCATACAGAGGAAAGGTGCTGCTTATTGTCAATTCAGCCACAGGCTGCGGTTTTACTCCTCAATATGAAGCACTGGAGGAAATGTACAAAGCCTATAAGGATAAGGGGTTTGAAATCCTTGATTTCCCGAGTAATCAGTTCGGACAGGCAGAGGGGAGCGATAATGACATACATTCCTTCTGTACGGCAAGATATGATATCAGCTTTCCTCAGTTTGCAAAGATAGAGGTAAACGGTGAGAACCAGTCGGAGCTTTACGCTTTTCTTAAGAAGAGACAGGGCTTCAAGGGCTTTCTTTTAAATTCAAAGGAGAGTGTTTATCTTCAGAAAATAACGGCCAAGGCCGATCCGGGGTATCTGAATAACCCCGATATAAAATGGAATTTTACCAAGTTTCTCGTAAACAGAAGAGGAATGGTTGTTGACAGGTTCGAGCCCGATGCCGGTACTGATATAGTAAGGCAGGGAATCGAAAAGATTTTAAACGATGATTAATATTTAAGGAAAAGGATGTGTGCCGGAGAGTTCTTTTCTCCGGTCTTTATCATGAAAAAAACAAGTTTGGATATTATAAAAATGGCTTTTGTAACCAGCCTGCCGGTACTGGCTGCTTACATCTTTTTAGGTATGGGTTTCGGCGTATTGATGAGTGAAAGGGATTATCCGGTTTACCTTTCGTTTTTCAGCAGTATATTTGTATTTGCCGGAACCGGACAATACCTTCTTGTAGATCTTTTAGTCTCAAAAGCATCACTTCTGCATACCGCATTCATGACGTTAATGGTTAATGCCAGGCATACGTTTTACGGTATCTCAATGATAAACAGATATAAGGATATGGGTAAATATAAGCCCTATATGATCTTTGGCCTGACCGATGAGACCTATTCGCTTTTGTGCGACGAAAACACATATCCCGAAAAGAAATATGCGGGATTGTATTGCTTTTTCGTAACGGCCTTCGACCATCTGTACTGGATCACGGGCTGCACTTTGGGAGCGGTACTCGGAAGCCTTCTGGACTTTAATTCAAAGGGCATAGATTTTTCAATGACAGCGATCTTTGTCTCGGTTTTCGTAGATCAGTGGCTTAAGGAAAAGAATCATTACGCTGCAATAGTAGGTCTTTTAGTGACTCTGATCTGCCTCATAATCTTCGGGAGCGGAAAGTTCCTTATTCCCGCAATGATCCTTATTACGGCGCTTTTGACGATACCCTACGCACAGGAGGCAAAGAAGAATGGTTGATTCACAGGTTATTCTGACAATAGTTGTAGCAGCCCTTGCCACGATGTTTACCAGGTTTCTGCCCTTTCTTATATTTAACGGAAAAAAGAAGATACCCGATTACGTTATGTATCTGGGAGATAGGCTGCCATACGCAATAATAGCTATGCTCATCATATATTGTTTAAAGGATGTGAGCTTTAACGAAACTGCGAACTATCTTCCGAATTTTATAGCGATAGGAGTGGTGGCGATCCTGCATTTCTGGAGGAAAAACACGCTGCTGTCCATAATAGGCGGAACAGCGGTTTATATGATACTGGTACAGGTTGTATTTGTATGATATTTGCAATATTTTCACTAAATGATATAATTCAGTTTTAGATTTCAAAGGAACCGGTTTTCTCAGGAGGATTAAGTTTGAAAGAGCACAAAACGGCAAAAAACATAAGGATAGCGGCTTTCGTCATGGCTTCCATGATGCTTTTTACGGTGCTGTTTTCATCTCTTTTTATCGCACTTGAAACGCATCATCACTGCACAGGAGAGCACTGTCCCATATGCGAAAGCATCGAGGTTTGTCTGCATACACTGCACACCATCGGGAGCCTGTTTATCGGAGGTATTATTTCAGCGGTTTTATACCTGATCACGGTATTTACGGGACATCTTTTTAAAACATATCTGTTAAGTGAGACACTCGTCTCAAATAAAGTCCGGATGAATAATTGAAATCCTTCGTTTTTATGAACAAAGAAACATTATGACTAAACGGAGGTTTATTATGAAAAAATATATATCTATCTTTTTAACGGCTATTTTTGTACTTAGCTGTTTTTCAGGATGCGGTGCAAGTGCTTCTGCTACTGCAGATAAAGCAGCTTCTGCAGCTGCAGACGGTAACGATAAAATTCAGATAGTTACCACGATCTTTCCCGAATATGACTGGGTGAAGAATGTACTCGGAGACAATCCCGCCGGTGCTGAGGTTACAATGCTTTTGGATAACGGAGTGGATCTTCACAGCTTTCAGCCTACTGCTGAGGATATTTTAAAGATTTCCACCAGTGATGTTTTTATATATGTTGGCGGTGAGTCTGACGATTGGGTTGATGATGCCCTGAAAGAGGCTGTAAATAAGGATATGAAGGTTATAAACCTTCTCGAAGTTTTAGGTGAAGACATAGTCGAGGAAGAGGTTGTGGAAGGAATGCAGGAGGGAGAGCACGCCCACGAGCACGAGCATGACGAGGATCACGACCACGACGAGGATGAAGACCACGACGATCACGACCACGATGCAGATGAAGATCACGATGATGACGAACATGATCAGACCCACGAGCATGGTGAAGAGCCTGAATATGACGAGCATGTATGGCTTTCTCTTGAGAGCAGCGAGGAGCTTGTAGAAGCAATAGCAAAGGCAATTTCAGAGGCTGATCCGGAAAATGCGGAAACCTATAAGAAGAATGCCGATGAGTATAAGGCAAAGCTTGAAGCATTGGATGAGCAATATGAAGAAGTTGTTGAGGGATCGGCCCAGAAGACGATCCTTTTCGGAGACCGTTTCCCCTTCCGTTATATGGTAGATGATTACGATCTGGAATATTATGCTGCCTTTGTAGGCTGCTCTGCAGAAACAGAAGCCAGCTTCGAAACGGTAACCTTCCTTGCAAACAAGGTTGACGAGCTGGGGCTTAAGGCGGTTCTTACCATTGAGAATTCCGATCAGAAGATAGCGAAGACTATCGTGGAAAATACCACTGCTTCCAACCAGCAGATCCTGACTATGGATTCAATGCAGTCTACAACATCGAAAGATGTGGAAGGCGGAGCATCTTATCTTTCGGCTATGGAGAAAAATTTGGAAGTGCTCAAGGAAGCCCTTAAATAAAGGAGAGACTTATGAAAAAGGTAATGGCTGTTTCTCTTATATTTGCAACAACGCTTATGCTTTCGGCCTGTTCAGGAGGGGGCACGGCTTCATCAAAGATCACGGATGATACAACTCTTATGGATGAGGTACTTGCCGAGAGGATAGAAGAAGAGCAGGGAGTGACTGAACCTGAATCACCGGAAAAAGCTTATCTTGAACCTGACGAGGATCAGATATATTCATCCGATCTTATAGATGCAACATTTGCGGATATTTCGGAAGAAAACGAGCGGCAGAGCGGTGTTAATGCCGGGGCACCTGAGCCGGATGAAATATCGGAGGATGTTAAGCTCAGCTCCACAGAAGGTATAGATGTCGACCTGACAGAGCTCAATGCCAATATGACCTATTCCGAGGTATACAACATGATGATCATGCCCGAAAACTATCTTGGGAAGACCATTAAGATGGAGGGGATATTTAACAGCTTTTATGACGAGCAGGCGGACAAGCATTATTTTGCCTGCATTGTTCAGGATGCAACGGCCTGTTGTGCACAGGGGATCGAATTCGAGCTTACGGACAAATATACCTATCCGGATGATTATCCCGCAGATGAAGAAACCATTACCGTGGTCGGAGTTTTCGATCTTTATGAAGAAAACAACAACACCTATTGTACATTAAGAAATGCAGAACTGGTCTGAACGGCTTATATCAAACGCGAACAGGCTTGAGAAATAAAGTTTACTTTATTTTGTAAAAGTATGATAATATAGACTGGTCGTTAAAAATCAAGAATGGAGGATTCAATAATGACGGGAAAAAGAATTTTTACAATCATACTCGGAGTCATACTGGTAATAGGAGGCTTCTGGTGCATAACCACACCTATTTCAACAAGTCTGGCGCTGGTATGGATATTCGGCATATTTATGCTGGTAAAGGCTATAGCCGATCTTGCAACCTACAGTGAAAGAAAAGCAATGGGATATGCTGACGGGTTTTCACTTACAATGTCCATAATCAGTTTTATTTTTGCTTTAATGCTTATCTGCAGCTGGAGAATGCAGGCCATCACCGAAACGGTACTGCTTTTATTCATAAGCTTCTGGCTTATAGTCGGAGGTGTTATCAGTATAGTGGGTGCCATCCAGTTAAAGAGGGCTTTGAATGTAAGCCCCGTTTTCGGGATCATAATGGGAATACTGATGATAGTAGTCGGTTTTATAGGTATTGCACATCCCATTTTAGGAGCTATATCGATAGGTGTTATAATTGGTGTAAATATTCTGGTTTTAGGTATAGATAATATTGTAAACGGAATAGTTGCTCCAAAGAATTAAAGG
>JAILOD010000025.1 GCA_024691015.1 Lachnospiraceae bacterium | reverse complement strand
GTTATGAACAGTCGTATGGATATGCTCACAAAAGTCATCGATTCGTCCCAGGTCATTCCCGAGGCTCAGGAACTCTCTGATCTTGCCTGTTTTATGACGGGTATCGAGGCTGAAGACCAAAGACTTGCCGAAGAGTTTCTTGGCAAGAACGAAAAATACGGACCGGATAAATATGAAGGCCGGGACGTGTCCAAGGCAATGGACAGAATGGTGATACAGCTCCTTGACGTGGATGTGAGCAAGCTCCGGCTTGATAACGACGAAGAAATAGCCAATAACTCCGAAAAGCTTGAGCTTATATCCAGACGAATGGCTGCCTTTGACAGGCTGAATAAAGAATACGGCTATTTAAACAATATAGGAGATATGGGTACGGTCGTAACAGAAAGACTGAACGCCCTTCGTTATATTGCCAATTATTATGAACTGAAAAAAGATATAATGAATGATAAGGTCTATTATGAGCATTATAATAGAGAATTATCGATGGATTATACAAGGGATGGGTTAACAGACGAGCAGAAAAACCTTGCCCAAAAGCTTTCCGAACTGTATAAGCTTGGAAAACTCATGATGGAGCATAACGGAGTCAGAACCGATATCATCGCAAAACGTGGTCAGCCAAAATACTCCGATGTTACAAAGGTTGTGAGTCATTATACATCCTTCGGGAATAAGTATAATAAAGAGGAAAGTGCGGCAAAGACTTTATCAGACAGACAGAAGGACTATACAAAGGACAGATATTTCAACGAAAGTCTGGATAAGATACGTAAAAAAAAGGAATCGTCCCAAAAACGGGATAGAGATACACGTTTTTCAGATGATTTTATACTTATAGAGACAAACAGGGAAATAGCACAGTCCGATGAATTAAAGGATAAATATAAAACAGGAGGATTTCACGGTATAGCCGGGATGCAGGAAAAAGAAAGAGTTTTTAATGAATATCTGGATCATCGCCAAAACGGGCTGATGGAATACTCAGATAAGATCAGTAACCCTGTTTACAGAGCATATGTTTTATATCTGGTCGAACTGACCCTTTTAACGGAAAGAAAAAAAGAAGGATATATTATTAAGGGTGATGAAGATCCGGATATCATATCTACCCAGGAAAGGATGGATGAATTAATATCCGAACTGGAAAACAACGTGTTTTTCAAGGAAAATATAGGAGATAAAACACTTCTTCCGGTTTACTTAAGGGATAATTTTATCGAGTCGGCAGAGGGAATGCTGAAGGATCTGATCGAAGAGAAAAACAGGACTTCAAAAACACTCACTCTTAATTTGACTGAAAATAAAGTCATAACTGAAGATAATACATTTTTAAAAAGTAAGCAAACCGGGGTTGAAGCAACAATTACTCAAGATGAGAGTTTGATTTCTTTTGATGAAGAAGAATTAGAAATGGGATGGCATCATGATTATTCCGAAAACAGCAAGGATTATCCGGAAGATGTAAAAAAATCTCTTGCTGCAAAAGGCTTCTATGATTATATGGGTGTGTCCGAATTGATGTCTCCGATGGAAAAATCCGAAATAAAAGATCAAAACGATGAGATCCATTATGGAATAAAATACTTAAAAAACCAGAGTGCTGACCAGCTCAATCAGATAAAAGGCAAACTGGGCAGAAAGGAAAGACTTGTATTTGAACCCAATGCGATCAGACAAATGTCTATAATTGCTCTGCTTAACGGTGTCGCGGGAATTACGGATATGGATCCGCAAGACAGTATGTATTTCAGAAGAGCAGAATGCGGAGATACGTGTGTTATAACGTCGGTCACAACCGGCAGAGTCTTTGAGGCATTCGCAAAAATAGGTAATAAAAATATAAAACATGAAAATGATCTTCTTCCTTCTTTTAAGACTATCGATCTTCCGGCCATGGATGCACAAACCGTTGATAGGATCATAAAACTGAAACCGGAAGATATTGATGACTTTGCCCCCGGACTTCTGGATCAGGAAACAAAACTGTATTTTAAAGCCAGGCTGGAGGTTATAAAGGACCTTCTGATAAAAGAGAGGGAGCTTGATAAAAAACGCCCGTATTATGAAAAAAAGATCTGGTCAAAAGAAGAATGGGATAAAAAGGAAAACAGAAGTCTGCTCCAGGAAAGACTTCAAAATAAATACAGACATCTTTATCCCGAGCTCATTACAAAAGAAACAAGCATATTCGGTGCAAATAACGTAGAAGAGGATGATTACGCAAATTCAATCTACGAAACAATGAAAAAGGAGTTTCTGAAGCTTAAAACACCCGAAGAACAGCTGGATTTCTTTGATAAATGTTCAAACAGACAATATGGACATGCTCAAGAGGATACTTTAAAAGAAAACATTTATACAAATGTTTTTTCTCGTATACGTAATGAGTTTATGAGCAAGAACATTATGAAAGCCCAGATAAAAAAATATTATCGGTCGTTGAAGGCGTTTAAGGAAAAAGCCGAGGAAACCAAACGCAAACTTAAAGGAAAAGACATACCGGAGGATATCTTCAACAAAAAAGAGTTTGATCTGGAGCTGGATCGTAAATTAGGCAACGAAGTAACGAATGCCAAGGATAAAAGGGCGGAGCAGATAAAGGCTGAAGCAGAGAAGCAGGGTATAAAGCTTGATCAGAAGGAAATTGATAAACGTTCTGAGTTATCCGATGCCGAAAAGAAGGAAATAAAAGACCGCTTCAGAGAAAAAACATCCGATAAGCTCCTTAACGGTAAATACAGGAATGCCTGGATATGGTATGAAACCTGTAAAGAAAATCCTGAGTTATTCAGAGAATATACGTCAAATCATATGAGTTATAAATATATCACATCACCTATGGAAGGCGGTAACCTTACTCAAAACAGGGAATTTGATTCTTATGTAACCGTTTATAAAAATTGTCAGATGGAATTGAAGGAAGAGGATAAGGATTTCAATCTTCAAGAATACGTGGATCTGCACAAGGAACTCGACGAAATCGGTGTGACAATATCTGATGCCCAGGGTGCACACGAGTTTATCAAGATTGAAAAACTCAGGGAATTTTTAGATGAGAGCCGTAATATCCGAAAGGAAGAAAGCGAAAGGTTTATGAATGGAATGTTTTCCGAGGAGTTTTTGCAGAAAGAGCTTGAAAAGGACAAAGAAAAAGCTAAGCGCAGAAAAGGTTTTTAATAAGATGTCGTGATAAAACCAAGATCAGACAATAAAAACAGGAGGATAGGAAAATGCCGGATCCCGAACAGAAAGAATTAAAGCAGCAGCAACAACAAAACCCTTTTAAAACCATGACCCATCAGGATGACAGTGCGGTCCAGTACAACAGAGGACCCTTAGTGCTCCCGCCTGAGCAGGTGGATCAGTCCATTCCGAAAACCCTGCAGCGTGAACATCAGGCGTTCGGGGAAATGCTGGATAGCCTTTCAAAAGAAGATGAGGAACGTTTTAAG
>JAILOD010000015.1 GCA_024691015.1 Lachnospiraceae bacterium | reverse complement strand
GGCATCATAAGGCCTGATATCACGCTTTATGAAGAGGGGCTTCCGGAGGATCAGGTCGGTGGAGCGGTCGATGCGCTTTCAAAGGCGGATATGCTGATCATCGGAGGTACCTCCTTAAGTGTTTATCCTGCGGCTTCGTTTGTTAATTATTTCCGTGGCGATACCGTTGTTGTTATCAATCAGAGCTCTATAGATGTAAGGCCGGCTGCAAATACGCTTATTATCAAAAAGAGGATCGGCGAGGTGTTTACCGAACTGGCGAAATTACAAGATATAGAGATCTGAAGTTTTACATACCACAAGTTTAAAAATAAAATTGCCAAAAGTAAAATTTATGCTTGCTTTTGGCAATTTGTTTTGTTAGAATATGGTTTCGTGATATATCCTTGCCCATGGAAAACCATGAGCCAATAAGACCAAAGGGAGGTTAAAAAATGAACAAGTATGAGTTAGCCGTTGTAGTTAGCGGCAAGCTTGACGAAGAAGCAGCAAACGCTGTTGTCGACAAGGCAAAGAAGCTTATCGAGCGTTTCGGCGGACAGGTCGGAACAGTTGATGCCTGGGGCAAAAAGAAGTTTGCTTATGAAGTCCACAAGCAGAAGGACGGATATTATAACTTCGTTAAGTTTGAGGCAGAGCCCACAGCACCTGCAGAGATCGAGAGACGTATGCGTATTATGGAGAATGTTTTACGTTATCTTATCGTTTCCGATGATGATGAGGTAGTTGTTGCAGCACCTAAGGAAGAGAAGCCTGAGGAAGAGACTGCAGAGCCTGAAAAGGAAGCTGCTGTTGAGAGCGAAGCTGCTGCAGAAGAAGCTCCTGCTGAAGAAGTTACTGAAGAACAGGCATAATTTTTAAAGAAAGTAGGGCAATTATATGAATAAAGTTATATTAATGGGGCGCCTTACAAGAGATCCGGATATAAGACAGTCTCAGGGAGACAGCTCAATGACGATCGCAAGATATACTCTTGCAGTTGACAGACGTATGAGACGTAGCGGTAATGCCAATGAGCAGACAGCAGATTTCATCAATATCGTAGCCTTTGGTAAGGCTGCTGAATTCATTGAGAAATATGCTCATAAGGGAACAAAGCTGGTGATATCCGGCAGAATACAGACAGGTAGTTACACAAACAAGGACGGAGTTAAGGTTTATACAACCGACGTCATTGCTGATGAGCAGGAATTTGCCGAGAGCAAAAATGCTGCTTCGGGCGGTGGCAGTTCAAGTGAGGGTTCGTCATCTTCTTCATCATCTTACAGGCCCGAGCCTGCTGACGATGATTTCATGAACGTTCCCGATGAGATCAACGAAGAGCTTCCGTTCAACGATTGAGAAATTTTTATAATCATTAATAGGAATCGAGGTAGAATAAATGCCGTACAATAAGAATAATGACCATTCGGATTCTCCTATGAAGAGGAGAGGAGGAATCCGCAGAAGAAAAAAGGTTTGCATTTTCTGTGGAAAAGATAATGTAATCAACTATAAGGATGTTACAAAGCTTAAGAGATACATCTCAGAGCGCGGAAAGATCCTTCCCAGAAGGATCACAGGCACTTGTGCAAAGCACCAGAGAGCACTTACCGTTGCTGTTAAGAGAGCTCGCCATTTAGCAATGCTTCCTTACGTAGTAGAATAATTTAAGAGGTTTTTAAGAGGCACCGTTTAGAAGAGATTCTAAACGGTGCATTTTTTGTTGCTATGGCGGGGTGGCAGGCCCGGTGATCAACTTTTCCCTTAAAACCCCCAATTCTTTTGACATAACTATAATAAATATGATAGACTAAAACCGATTATGAGTATGATAAACAGATAAAAGTTTTTCCCGTAAATTCAGGGGATTTTAGGATATATTAAAGTTAATCGGGGTAGTAAAAGTTGGACAAGTACGAATACAAAGTACGAACAAGGCAAATGGACTCTCTGGAGGAAAACGGACAATTCAGAGAAGCCCTGAAAATAGCAGATACCATTGACTGGAGGCGAGTACCTTCAGTATCAAGGCTTATAAAAGTAGCAAAGCTTTACATGATAAACCGCCGTTACGAAGAGGCAAAGGAGATACTCCTTCTCGCATACGACCGCCTTCCGGACAGCAGACAGGTCATCTACAAGCTCTGTGAAGTTTCCATCAAATTAAATGAGATCGCGGAAGCAGTAGCATATCTTGGCTTCTATGATAAAAAAGGCAATGACACTTCGGGGTCATTGATTTTGCGTTACAAGATTCTGGACTCCCAGGGCGCCAGCATGGAAGAGCGCATAAAGATCTTAGAAGACCTCAAAAAAGAAGAATACACCGAAAAATGGGGCTACGAGCTCGCTCTCATGTACTCAAAGGCCGGCAACATCACAAAATGCGTATCCGAATGTAACGAATATCTTGCCTGGTTTGGCAATGCAAGCCGCTTCAGCAGGGAGATCACGGAGCTGAAGGACAGCTATGAATACGCAGCAGCCAAACAGAGAGAAACAGGAGATGTTGTAAAAGAACTTCAGGATCTGGGCTTCGACACCGGCACACTTCCTATTCAGGTAACCCGTGTGGACGCATCCAACGCACCCACGCAGGAAATCCCCAACATCCCCAATATAGAAGTAAAGCGTGTTTATCCGGAGGATTTTAAGGTAAAGCCCTTAAACCTCGATAAAAACGGAACAATAAATCTTCAGGAAGAGCTGAAGAGAAATATGGATGAGCTGGCAAACACCATCGGGGAGCCCTTGAAAGAGCAGGAAATCCCGCTTTACGGCGCAGTGGGGCCGGGCTACGCACCTGAAATGCAGCAGGGTTACGTACCTGAAATGCAGCAGCCTTACGCCACGCAGCAGGGCTACGAAAACACCGGAGCCTACGCACCTGAAAACCAGCAGCCTTACGTCCCTCAGGCACAGCCGGGCTACGCACCCGAAATGCAGCAAGGTTACGCTCCTCAGCAGGGCTATGCACCTGAAATGCAGCAAGGTTACGTTCCGCAGCAGGATTTCGAAAACACCGGGGCCTACAGTCCCGAAGCCGCCCAGGCATACGCATCTGCGCAGGGATATATGCAGGGCGACATGCAGGAAATAAATCCGAACATCCCCAACGACCCATACGCCGCAGACTTCTACAGCCAGATGAGTCAGGATCCTTATATGGCACCCTTCAGCAACATGAAGGTGAGCGGGTCGAACCAGCAGGCCGTTGATGAGCAGTTCGAAAACCCATACAGTGCAAATAACGCATACACGGCAACACCTTTAAATTACAGGCATCTTGTATCCGAGGAATATGACGGCCAGATGCGTCTCAATGTACCGGACGAGCCCAAGGAAGTTGAAAAACAGCTTACCGGTCAGATGGATTTCCAGGATATTCTGGAAGAATGGGACAAGCAGAAGCAGGAAGAAATGAAAGGTGCCCCGGCAGTTGAAAATCAGGCGGCTGCACCTGCACCACCTGTTTTGGAGCCCGTAAGGCAGGCCGCACAAGAAAATCCCGCCCGCGAGCCCGTAAGGCAGGCCGCACTTGAAAGGCCTGTACAGGAGCCCGTAAGGAAAGCCGCACCGCGCATGCCGGAGGACGAATACGACGACGATTTTGAAGACAATTATTCTGACGAAGCTGAAGACGGGCTCTCCGATGACTACGACTACGAAGAGGACGAGCCTTCGCTTAACATAGAGCTTGCGGAGCCCGGAGAAAAGGGCAGCATGGTTATGACGGACACGAAGCTCAATATGCTTCCCAGCGAGGATCTTTACGAAACCGAAGGCAAGCCCGTAGTTCAGGATGAGGAATACAAATCCATAGACGGCCGAAAGATCGCGGTAGAAGAAATCATTCCCGAGTTCGGTGACGAAAACGAGCAATATACGGAAGAATACGATAACGACTACGAAGAGCCGGCTTACGAAGGCGGGCCCGAAGAGGAATATGCGGAAGCCGATTATCCGGAGGACGATTACCCGTATGAAAACGACTATCCGGCGGAGAATGACTACCCTGCAGATGATGCAGGTTATGAAGAAGAGCCGGTAGAAGCGGCCGAAGAGCCGATGGAGCCGGAAGAGGAAGAGGTGCTTCCCGAGATTCAGGAATACGTTCCCGGGGAGGAAGATATGACCCCCGAGGAGGAAACGCTCAAATATGTTGATGAGGACAGGTCCTACATAGAGGAGCTTACGGAGGAGGAAAGGGAGATCTTCAGGGATTTCCTGCCGATGCACGACCTACCGGACATCATAAAGAACGCACTAAACAACATCAGCATGCAGGGCAGCACCGGAAATGTCATCATCACCGGTAACGAGCAGAGCGCGAGGATCAACTTCAGCGGTGCTCTTGCAAAGGACCTGCAGCTGAATCACCCTGAATTCATCGGCAAGATCGCGAAGATCTCCGCCGAAGTCTTCAATAAAAAGGATATTGAAAAGTCGATTGAGATGCTGGACGGCGGAGCTTTAGTCATCGAAAACGCCGCAGAGCTTACCAATCAGACCTTATGCGAGATAGTGAGGGTTCTCTCGGAGCCCTATGTAAGGGTTATCATGATGCTTGAGGATAACCATTTCTACCAGCAAAGAGTAGGGGAAAATATACCGAACTTCGAAAATGTGTTTAACGTGCACATCAACATACCGGCCTATACGAACGACGACCTTGTCTTCCACGGCCGCGAATATGCAAGAAGCAAGGAATACACGATTGACAACATGGGGGTCCTGGCGCTCTACCGCCGCATCGATCAGCTGCAGACAGCAAATCATTTTGTGACGCTGCCGGAGGTTGAGGAAATTGTTGATGAAGCGATTGAGAGCGTCGACAAGAAATCTGTCGGGCACTTTATGGATGTTATACTTGCAAAGCGCTACGATCAGGACGATATGATCATTTTAAGGGAGAAGGATTTCGATGTCAGAAAGTAAAGCGAAAGAAAAAAACACAAAAGATGTTAAAGAAACCAAAGAGACTAAATTAACAAAATTAACAAACGAAACAAAGCCTGCTGCAGCAAAAAAAGCAGATCCAAAGCCCGTAAAGCCAACTGTCAGACCTGTTGAGGATGTGGTTTTTTCGGATATGGATGTCTACCTCTTCGGTCAGGGAACCCATTACGATATATACAAAAAGCTGGGTTCGCATCCTTCGGTTCATAAGGGAAAGAAGGGCTATCACTTCGCAGTATGGGCTCCGAATGCACTCTCGGTCAGTATTGTGGGAAATTTCAACGACTGGAATCCCGATACACATCCTATGGAAAAGCCCAATGAGGTCGGAATCTGGACACTCTTCATTCCGGAGCTTACCGAGGGCGAGGTTTATAAATATTACATCGTAAAGCCTGACGGGCGCCCGGTTTATAAGGCAGACCCTTATGCAAACTATGCTGAAGTAAGGCCCGGCACGGCTTCGCGTCTCTTCGATATATCAAAGTTTTCCTGGACGGATTCGGCCTGGATGGCGGAGAGGGCAAAGAAGGATATGAACCGCGAGCCCATGGCGATCTACGAGGTTCATCCCGGCTCCTGGATGAGGCATCCGCGTCCGGATGATGCAGGCTTCTACAGCTACAGGGAGTTTGCGGACAGGATCACGGAATATCTTAAAGAGATGAAGTACACGCACGTGGAGCTTATGGGAATTTCCGAGCATCCCTTCGACGGTTCCTGGGGCTATCAGGTAAGCGGCTACTACGCACCCACCTCACGTTACGGCAATCCCGATGATTTCCGCTATCTTGTGAACAAGCTTCATAAGGCCGGAATCGGTATCATCCTCGACTGGGTTCCCGCTCATTTCCCGAGAGACGAGTTTGCTCTTGCGGAGTTTGACGGCACACCGCTTTACGAATACGCCGATCCCAAGAAGGGAGAACATCCCGACTGGGGCACAAAGATCTTTGATTACGGCAAGAACGAGGTTAAGAATTTCCTCATCGGAAATGCTATCTTCTGGATGGAGGAATATCACATAGACGGCCTGAGGGTTGACGCGGTCGCTTCCATGCTTTATCTGGATTACGGCAAGCGCGACGGCCAGTGGGTGGCCAACAAATACGGCGGAAACAAGAATCTGGAGGCTATCGAGTTCTTCAAGCATCTGAATTCGGTGGTTCTGGGCAAGTTCCCCGGCAGCATGATGATCGCCGAGGAGTCCACGGCGTGGCCCAAGGTTACGGGTAAGCCCGAGGATGACGGCCTTGGCTTTTCATTCAAGTGGAATATGGGCTGGATGCATGATTTTTGCGATTATATGAAGCTGGATCCCTATTTCCGCAAGGACAATCATTACAAGATGACCTTCGCCATGAGCTACAATTCGGCGGAAAATTATATTCTGGTGCTTTCGCACGACGAGGTTGTGCATCTTAAGTGTTCGATGCTGAACAAGATGCCCGGCGAGAAATGGCAGAAGTTCGCGAATCTTCGTGCCGGCTACGGTTTCATGTTTACGCATAGCGGAAAGAAGCTTCTGTTTATGGGTCAGGATTTTGCGCAGGAGCGCGAGTGGAATGAGGCCAGAGAGCTTGACTGGTTCCTTATCGGTGAGGATAAGCTCCACGCGCAGATGAAGGATTATGTGGCCGAGCTTCTGAAGATCTACCGCAAATATCCGGCGCTTTGGGAGTTCGATAACGACTACAGGGGCTTCAAGTGGATCAATGCAGATGATACCGAAAAGAGCCTGTATTCATTTATAAGAATGGATTCGACGGGCAAGAACAATCTTGCGGTGGTTTGCAACTTTACACCGGTTGAGCGCGATGATTACCGTATGGGTGTGCCGAAGAAGGGGAAGTACACGCTGGTTCTCAATTCCGATGAGGAGCGTTTCGGCGGAACAGGGGTAGAGCTGCCGAAGAGCGTGAGTGCGGAGAAGATTCCCTGGGACAATGCGGAATATTCCATCGGCTTTAAACTGCCGCCTTTCGGAGTTGCGATCTATAAATTCTAATACATAAAAAAGGGGGGGCTTTTACGGCCCTCCTTATATATTTTTTTAAGAGTGATCGAGGAGAAAAGTTATGAAAAAAAGAATGATGTTGATGGTAGTGCTGGGTTTAATGATAGCGGTTTTATTCGGATGCGGAAACAATGCGCCGGCGGCTTCTAGTGAGGCTCCGGTTGAGACGGCGCCGGCGGAGGCTGGTTCTGAGGCTTCTTCAGAGGCGGGGGCGGCTTCTTCAGAGGAGGCGGCTTCTGCAGAGGATACTGTTGCTGAGGAGGGGGCTGATGGGGCTGAAACCACAGATGCTGCTGATGCTTCTGCAGATTCCAAGGTTGCTTCTTCTTCCGAGATGACGGAGGTTGAGGATGTGGTTGAAGAGGGAATGGAGCCGATCCCCGGCTCATCCGTTAAGGATGGCGAGTACGAGGTTGTCGTGGATTCCAGCTCTTCAATGTTTTCGATAGAAAAATGCGCATTGACCGTTAAGGACGGCGAAATGACAGCAGTAATGACGATGGGCGGAAAGGGATATCTCTATCTCTTTATGGGCACCGGCGAAGAGGCCGCAGCTGCAGCTGAGTCAGAATACATTCCTTTTGTCGAGGATGCAGACGGAGCGCACACCTTCACCGTTCCCGTTGAAGCGCTCGACAATGGCATCGCTTGTGCAGCCTTCAGCAAGAAGAAGGAAAAATGGTATGACAGAACGCTGGTTTTCCGTGCGGATTCACTTCCCGCGGATGCGATAAGCGGTATTTACAAGACTGCAGCGGATCTGGGGCTTGCAGACGGTACATATAAAGTTAATGTAACGCTTGAGGGCGGTTCGGGAAGAGCAAGTGTTGAATCTCCCGCGGTGATCACGATAAAAGACGGCAACGTTACCGCGCATATCATCTGGAGCAGCTCGAATTACGATTATATGAAGGTTGGCGGCGAGCAGTTTGATCCGGTCAACACCGAGGGCAATTCGGAGTTTGACATTCCCGTGCCCGGATTCGACCACAAGGTCAGCGTGCTTGCGGATACCACGGCCATGAGCAAGCCGCACGAAATTGAGTATACTCTGCTGTTTGACAGCAGCTCCGTAGAGGAAAGTAAATGAGATCATTTTTAAAAAAGGCGGGAGCTTTTGCGCTTCCGCTTTTATTAGTTTTAATAGTGTTTACCGGATGTGCCGGGAAGGGAGCTGCCGGGGAGGCTGCTTCTAATGAGGTTAAGCTTCCGGAGAGATTTAAGTATTCACATTCTTTAGAGCTTGATTATGCTACAGGCTTCGACGTGGATTTTTACGAGGGCGGCGAGGTGCTTATCACCTTAAACGGGAAGGATAAGTATCTTGGATTGCCTGAGGGTGAGAGCTGTGAGGAAATCCCGGGGGTTACGATTTTTCCGCTGAATTCAAAGCGGATCTATCTGGCTTCGTCCTCGGTTATGGATTTTTTCCGGGAGCTTAAGGCACTTGAGAATGTGCGGCTTACCAGCACCCGTGCCGCGGATTGGGACATTCCAGAGATAAAGGCTGCGGTTGAAAATGAGGATATCGTTTTTGTCGGGCCCTACAGGGCTCCGGATTACGAGTACATTCTGGAGGATGAGACCGAGTTTGTTATTGAGAACACGATGATCTTCCACACCCCGGAGGTCAAGGAAAAGCTTGAGGAGATGGGCCTTCCGGTTATGGTGGAGTATTCAAGCTATGAAAAGCATCCGCTGGGGCGGCTTGAGTGGATCAAGCTCTACGGGGTTCTTACGGGGAAGCTTCCTGAGGCAGAGGAATTTTTTGATTCGCAGGTTAAATCGCTTGATGAAACGATCGGGACTTTTGATGAGGCAGACAGGAAGACGATGGCGTTTTTTTATATTAACACGCAGGGCATCGCGAATGTGAAGACGAAGGATGACTATGTGCCGGAGATGATCGAGATGGCCGGCGGGCGTTATATTCCTGATGATGTTTCGACGGTTTCCGAGCTTGGGGCGACGGGGATGAACATGCAGATGGAGGAGTTTTACGACTGTGTTCTGGATGCGGATTTCCTCGTGTATAACAGCTCGCTTGGCGGGAATATTAATTCGATTGAAGAGCTTGTTGGTAAGAGTAAGCATCTTGCTGATTTCAAGGCGGTGAAGGAGGGCCGGGTGTGGTGTACGAATCCCGGGCTTTATCAGCAGCCGACGGCGATCTGCCGTATAATCAGCGAGTTTAATAAGATATTAAATGGGGATCCGGAGGAATTGGAGTTTTTCCGTTATGTTCAATAAAGAGAATTTTAAATACATTGTCTGTTATATTATTCTGATCGCGGCGCTGGTTGTTTTAGGGCTGGTGAACCTGGCTGCGGGAAGCGTTGATATCAGCATTTCCGATGTGTTTGCCGCTTTTTCCGGTGAAGGCGGGAAGAGCGCGTACATCATTACGGATATCCGTCTGCCGAGAGTGTTTGCAGCGCTGCTTCTTGGCGGTGCGCTGTCCGTTGCGGGTTTTCTGCTTCAGACCTTTTTTGCGAACCCGATCGCGGGCCCGTTTGTTCTCGGTATTTCGTCCGGGGCGAAGCTCTTTGTGGCGCTTACGATGATATTTCTGCTGCAGTACGGCATTCAGATCAATTCCTTCGGGATGATAACGGCTGCGTTTTGCGGCAGTATGGCGGCGATGGGGATCATCCTTCTGATGTCCGCGAAGGTTAAGAGTATGAGCATCCTCATCATCTGCGGAATTATGATCGGCTATATCTGCACGGCCGTTACGGATTTTATCGTGACCTTTGCGGAGGACAGCAATATCGTGAATCTGCATTACTGGTCGCTCGGCAGCTTTTCGGGGATCACGTGGGATAATATCAAAGTGATTAGCGTAATTGTTCTTGTTTGTCTTGTTTGTTCGTTTCTTTTGAGTAAGCCCATCAGCGCATATCAGCTGGGCGAAGGGTATGCGAAGAGCATGGGTCTTAATATCACGGTTTTCAGGATAGAGCTGATACTGCTGTCATCGCTTATGTCTGCGCTTGTTGCGGCGTTTGCGGGGCCGGTGTCGTTTGTGGGTATTGCGGTGCCGCATCTTGTTAAGACCTTGTTCAAGTCTTCGAGACCCTTGATCGTTATTCCGGGGATTTTTCTGGGCGGCGGCGTGTTCTGCCTGTTTGCGGATCTTATCGCACGTGTGGTTTTCGCACCGCTGGAGCTTTCGATAAGCTCGGTTACGGCGATCATGGGTGCGCCGATCGTTATCTTTATCATGCTGAAGGAAAGGCGGAAAGCGGGGTAAGTTATGGGACAGGATAAGATAGCCCTCAGGACGGATAAGCTTTCTGTCGGGTATGAAAAGAATATAATCGTGAAGGAGATGAACCTGTCCGTTAAGGCCGGGTCGGTTACATCAATTATCGGGCCGAACGGTGCGGGAAAGTCCACGTTTTTGAAGACTCTTGCGGGCTATATCGAGCCGCTTGGCGGGATGGTCTATCTTGATGATGCGTCTCTTTTCGGGATGAGCGATCACGCACGGAGCCTTAAGATGTCGGTGCTTATGACGGATAAGGTGAAGGTCGAGTGGATGAAGGTTTTTGATATTGCGTCGATGGGGCGCTATCCTTATACGGGTTCGATGGGCGTGCTTTCGGAGGAGGATATTAAGAAGACTTCTGAGGTTATTGAGCTGGTCGGGCTTAGTGCGCTTAAGGAAAGGTATTTTAATGAGCTCAGTGATGGGCAGAAGCAGCGGGTTATGTTTGCGCGTGCGATCATCCAGGAGCCAAAGATTCTTGTTTTGGATGAGCCTTCGTCTTTTCTCGATATGAAGTACAAGCTGGAGATGCTTTCTATTATTCGCAAGCTGTCGCGGGAGGATGGCGTTACCGTGATAATGACGCTTCACGAGCTGGAGATGGCGCGGCAGATCTCGGATATGCTGATCTGCATAAAGGATGGGTGTATTGAGTGCTGCGGCACCCCGGAGGAAGTCTTCGCCGGGGATCATATCCTGAAATTGTATGAGATCGACCGGGATTCCGAGTTCTTACCGGAGTTTTTGAGGTAGAATAGGCCCGGAGGGGCTGAATTGGTGTAGCGGGCTTATTATTCCTCTTTTCCACGGGTCTCACGTCGGCCCGGTGCGCCTCTTCTCGCCCTGCGGGCCTACCACCCCACCATGATCACGACAATAAAGAAAGGCGGCCAAACGGCCGCCTTCCTAAAATTTGAAAACCTTTTAAAGATCGATATTCATCATTGTTTGAGTGGTATCCGCAGGAAGCTGCTCCTCAGTAGGCTGGTTGGAAATAGAAATATCCTGTTTCACATTATCCAGTTTCGCAATATCCGCCATGATCCGCGGCAATCTATCCATAAGTTTTGAAGCAAGACGTTCCATAGCAAATGACCTATCCGTAATCATAGATTTTTGATAAGAAGCCTCGGCAGACACGCGGGTTTCTCTGGTATGTTCCAACGTGCTCTCCTGAGCAGCAGGAGTATTTCCCGTAACAGTGCCGTTAACTTCCGAACTCTTTTCAGCCTGTTTGATCTCATCAGCCTTAGCAGGGGCCTGTACTCTTGAATTCTGAAAATTTACTCTGCTTGAAGCATTATAAAAATTAGCCATAGAAGAAATACCATGTATCTTCACTTTCCAAGACCCCCTTTCTTTAGCGTTCACTATTCTATCGTCAAATTGTATTCAAATTATAACACTTTTCAGACAATTTCGCTTAAATTTTTTAAATTATGTCCAATATTTTTCACAATGTCGTTTTATGAAGCGAATGCATCAATATAGTCAAAAAAGATAATCCAGGATCTTCGTAGTAACCATATTTGTATTTAACGGAGCATAACTTGTTTCGAAGGAAAGGATCACATCTTCGCCGATCAGAAGATTATTGTTTTCATACAGATCGAATTTTCGGATCGTACTGTCAAAATAAGAGCCTTTTTCGATCAATCCCAGATGCTCCCAATAATAGATTTTTCCGGTTCTTCTGTTCATAACCGTAAAGTCCGGATGGAAAATGATTTTTTTCTTGCCCATATATATTTCAAGTGGTTTTTCGTAGTGATATGGGATGTTCAGCCGCAAAAGTTCATCTGCTATGATCTTCTCACTTTTTGACCGAACACGTTCGCCCCTGTTCGTAAAATAAGCAGAGTTATCGTCTTCGTCGAATTCTTTCGGCGTGAATTCTTCATTATTGAATTCGTCGATCAGCAATGAAACGGGTTTTATTTCCGGGTCAATAAGGATTTTTTTGCCATCGTGAAGTTTGTAATAGGGATTTTCAAGAAGTTGATGAATATTACTTGTGTTTTCAAGAAGTGGTATTACATTGTCAAGCTCTTTCAGCAATTCTTGTTCGTATTCGAGCGTTGACATAGCTGTGATCTTGTCTAAATGCTTAAGTTTTGAAACGTATTTCCCGTCGATGTAATAAGTGTTGTGACCTTTGGATTTCTTACAGCAAAATTTTCGCTTTTTCACACCTTTGGTCTTTTGTGTAAGGTATTCTCTTAG
>JAILOD010000014.1 GCA_024691015.1 Lachnospiraceae bacterium | reverse complement strand
TGACATTTATAGGTTAAAAACATGAAGACTATAGAATTAAAAAAAAGCATTACCGAGGATAATGATGCGGATGCAAGGGCGCTCAGGGGAGAGCTTGACAGCCTTGGCATAACTCTTATAAATCTTATGAGTTCACCCGGAGCGGGAAAAACCACTCTGGTATTAAAGCTGATAGAAGACCTGAAGGGGAAGATTGCCTGCTCCGTAATGGAAGCCGACATTGCCTCTGATGTGGATGCCGTTAAGATCGAAAAAGCCGGAGGCCGGGCAATACAGGTTCATACAGATGGAATGTGCCACATGGATGCACTTATGACAAAAAAAGGGTTCGAGGAGATGAAGGATACGTTTTCAAAGCTCATCTTTCTCGAAAACGTAGGCAATCTAATCTGCCCGGCGGAATACGACACCGGGGCCCATATCAATATGATGGTGCTATCCATTCCCGAAGGGGATGATAAACCATTAAAATATCCTCTTATGTTTTCGAAAAGCGATATTCTCGCTGTTACAAAAATTGATACAATACCTTATTTTGATTTTGACAAAGCTGCATTTGAAAAGGCTGTATATGCATTAAACCCCGATATAAAGCTCTTTTATGTGTCGGCAAAAACCGGAGAGGGAATGAAAGAGCTGGAAGAATGTCTGATTAAGACCGTGGGTGATTAAAATCAAATTAAGTGTTATAATGCAAAAGTGATTTTATTGGGGAAATTTGTTATCAAGGAGACTGACTATGGCAGATATCAGGCCCTTTAAGGCTGTAAGACCAAAAACGGAAGAAGCAGGCATCATAGCGGCACTTCCGTATGACGTATATTCAAGAGAAGAAGCCGTTGAAGAAGTAAAGGGTAAAGACCTCTCATTTCTTCGGATAGACAGGGCAGAGACAAATTTCGGAGAAGAGGTGGACACCTATGCACCCGAGGTATATGAAAAAGCCGCATCTCTCTTCGATGAATTTCAGAATAAGGGACATCTTATCGAGGATAAAGCTCCCTGCTATTATATCTATGAGCTTATCATGGATGGCCGCCATCAAAGCGGTATTGTAGCAACAGCTTCAGCCGATGATTACAGAAACAACATCATAAAAAAGCATGAAAACACCTTAGAGAGCAAGGAAGCGGACAGGATAAGACATGTGGATGCCTTAAGCGCCCAGACGGGACCGATCTTTTTGGGCTACAGGGAAAGGGAGGATCTTACAGGTCTTATCAATACAATAAAAATGCGCGATGAGGCTGAAATCTTTGATTTTACATCTCCTGACGGAATAATCCATAAGGGATGGATAATAGATCATCCGGAGGATATTGATAAGATCACAAAGGCCTTTGAGGAAATAAACGAAATATATATCTGTGACGGTCATCACCGCTGTGCAAGTGCCGTTAAGGTATGTGAAAAACGGCGTCAAAGTGATAAAGACTATAATGGCGATAAGGAATACAATTATTTCCTTTCGGTGCTCTTTGCCGACAGCGAGCTTAAGATTTACGATTACAACAGGGCGGTAAAGGACCTTAACGGTCTTTCGGAAAGCCGCTTTTTAGACAGGATCAGAAAGAAATTCATAATAGAAGAGGCAGAAGGTCAGGTAAAGCCTTCGAAAAAAGGCGAGTTTGGAATGTATATTTCCGGCAAATGGTACAAGCTGACCATAAAGCCGGGCATTATACAGGATGACGTGGTTGAAGAGCTGGATGTTTCCATACTTCAGAATGAGCTTTTAGCCCCCATACTTAACATAGAGGATCCCAAAAGGGATTCGCGTATCAGTTTTGTAGGGGGTATAAGAGGCTTAGGCGAGCTTGAAAGGCTCGTGGATTCAGGTAAGTATTCCGTTTCGTTCGCTATGTATCCCACCGATATAGGTGAGCTTTTTGCGGTTGCCGATGCGGGCAGGCTTATGCCGCCCAAGTCCACCTGGTTTGAACCGAAGCTAAGAAGCGGATTATTTATACATAAATTTTAAGAAGGGAAGTATTAAGGGTGAAGAAGAGATTATATGATATGATGGATTGGATGGAGATCGAAGCCGTTACATATATCGAGGCCGATCATCCGAAGGCACTTTTGGGAGTACATAAAGCAGGGCTTTACAGTCTGGTTCAGGCTTTCTTTCCTGGGGCAAAAAAGGTTATCCTCAACATGGAAAGAAGCCGTAATCCGGTTGAGATGGAAATTGCGGACGAAGCAGGCTTTTTCGCGGCACTGGTCAGAAAGACCACACCTTTTAAATATAACTTTGAGGTGGAATACGAGGATGGAAGGACAGTAACGGTCATCGATCCCTATTCCTTTGAGAATATCATCACCAGGGCGGAGATCCGTAAGATAGAGACAGGACGGGATTTCAAGATCTACAACAATCTGGGGGCACACCCTATGGAGATCGACGGCGTGAGCGGCGTGCATTTTGCGCTTTACGCTCCCGGAGCCATCAGAGTCAGCGTTGTAGGTACCTTCAATGAATGGGACGGAAGGTGCCATCAGATGGAAAACCTCTATAACAGCGGTATTTTCGAGATCTTCGTACCCGGAGCAAAAGAGGGAGACCTTTATAAGTTTGAAATAAAAACGCACGACGGAAGGATCATTAATAAGAGCGATCCTCTTGCGTTTTCCACCGAGCTTCGTCCCAATGAGGCGTCCGTTGTAGCAGAGTTAAGCACTATCAAATGGAAGGACTCCAAATTCATCTCGGAAAGAAGAAATGATGCCGCAGATGATGAAGCACAGCTTATTCTTCAGCTGTTTCCGGGCTCTTTTAATGAAATCGGGAAGAACGGCGAGATCAAATTCATAAATTATAAGAATCTTGCAAAGAAGATAGTCGATTATGCAAAAGAAGGCGGCTACGATACGGTCGAGCTTCTTCCGGTATGCGAACATCCCGTTGATGCATCTCTCGGTTTCCAGACACTCGGCTTTTTCGCACCCACATCGCGATACGGCTCCTTCAGGGATTTTGCGGCAATGGTGGACAAGCTTCACGAAAACGGCATTAAACTGATACTTGATATGTCGGTGGCTTCGTTCCCTACGGATGAATACGGTCTTATCGGCTTTGACGGCACCGCGCTTTACGAGCATCCCGATGCAAGACGTTGTCTAAGAGGCGACGGCACCTTGAATTTCGATTTTGAAAAGACCTATGTCAGGAATTTCCTGCTTTCGGCAGTATCCTTCTGGGCAGATATCTACCATGTTGACGGTATCAGGTTAAATGATATTTCCGGTATCCTGTATCACAACTTCGGAAAGCTGGACAGCGAATGGCTTCCGAATATTTACGGTGGTCCGGAAAATCTTGAGGGAATCGGCTTCATCAGGGATATTACCGGCGTAATGAAGAAAAATTACCCTGCAGTTCTTATGATCGCGGAAGAAAACACCTCCTGGAGCGGAGTTACCGAGGATCTTAAGGAAAACGACAATGCACTGGGCTTCGATTATAAGTGGAACAACGGCTGGGTGGATGAATACTTTGATTATATGAGTCTGGATCCCATCTACAGGACCGACAGATATTCGGGCTTCTGCGACTCCATGGTATATAATTATGCGGAGAAATACCTTCTTCCCATTTCCCACAGGGAATTTACGGACGGAAGGCCTTCCTTCTACAACAGGATGGACGGTGATGACGAGGGAAGACAGGCAAACATCAAGGCAGCCTTCGGATATTTCTTTACCCATCCCGGAAAGAAGCTTATGTTCCTCGGACAGGACTTCGGTACGGACAAGGTTTTTTCATTCGATGCCATACTGGATCTTGAAGAAGAGAAAGCAGAATTCAAGGAGCAGGTTAAGCTCTGCTTTGACGATCTTGTAAAGCTGTATCGCTCCGAAAAAGCCCTGCATGAGCTTGACTATGTAAGTGACGGCTTTGAATGGGTGAATTGCCTATATCCCAAGGAAAACATCCTTATCTTCTTAAGGAAGTCCAAAAAGGCTGATGAAACCCTGATGGTGATATTAAATTACGAAAACATCCCCAGAAAGAATTTCCGCGTGGGAGTGCCTTTTGAAGGTAAATATAAGGAAATATTCAATTCCGACAGTGATAAATACGGCGGATTTGATTTCACAAATGACAAGCTGATGGTTTCGGAGGAAATTCCCTGGGACGGAAGGAAGCGATCGATAAAGATCAAGGTTCCGCCCCTCGCAATAAGCATTTTCTCCTGTAAGCCTGCCAAAATTAAGAAAGCAGATAATAAATGAATATTGATACAACAGCAGTAGAACAGGGAACGGTTTCGGGCGGAGTCATATCCGAGACCATAACAGAGATATCAGAGGGTATAACAGAAGCAGAAAATCTTGAAGACGTAAAGAATGCCTTTTTTGCCGATGCTATTTCGAATTATCTGGATGCTCTTCCGAATACGCTTTTAAGCCTGGGAGTTAGAGTACTCTTAACGGTGATAGTGGTAATAATAGGCCACTATCTGATAAAGCTCGCAAGGAAGATATTAAAGCACTCACTGAAAAAAGCGAATATAGAAGATTATATAATTCATTTTATCGACAGTGTCGTAAAGATCATTCTTTATGTACTTCTGATAATGACGGTGGCTTCCAGCTTCGGCGTGGATGCAACGTCCATTGTGGCGGTTGTCGGCTCCATGGGCTTAACCATCGGTCTTGCTCTGCAGGGCAGCTTATCCAATGTGGCGGGAGGAATGCTGATACTTCTTGTAAAGCCCTTTGTAATAGGTGATTACATCATAGAATCAAACAATAAGCTGGAAGGCTGGGTTCAGAGCATCACGATCTTTTATACCACGCTTAAAACCATAGACCGGAAGAAGATCATGATCCCGAACGGCGAGCTTGCCAATTCATCTATCACCAATGTTACGACCTTCGGACACAGGATGGTGGACTTGTCTTTCGGTATTTCCTATGATTCGGATATAAAAAAGGCCAAGGAGATCGTCCTTAAGCACTTAGAGGACTGTCCGTACAAGACGCAAAATCCTCAGATAAAGGTTTTTGTCAGAGAACTGGCGGACAGTGCGGTGATCATCGGAGCACGTATAATGGTTGAATCGGTTAGCTACTATGATACGGTCTGGAGCTTAAACGAAGACATAAAGATGGATTTTGATGCAAACGGCATTTCGATACCTTTCCCTCAGATGGATGTCCATATAAAGGAAAAGCAATCTTAAAGGAGGCTTAAGCTTCAGATGAAAACTACTGTTCTGACATTCGCAAACAATAAGGGCGGCTCTGGCAAATCCACAACCTGTTCCAATGTGGCTTATGCACTGGCAACCTTGAGTAAAACAAAAAATAAAAAGGTATTAATGATAGACGGCGATATGCAGATGAACCTTTCCCTCTCGTTTTTCGGTGAAGATGAGGTTCTTGGCTTTAACGAAAGTGAAGATAATTTATATCATGCACTTGAGCGGGGCAAGGATATAGAAAAGTGTATTCGCCATACGGAGTTTGAAGGGCTCGATCTTATCCCGTCCTCAATGCTGATGAGCAATATCGAAGAGGTCCTGTATAAAAACGGTGGCGACAGACGGGTTCTGGAGAAGCTGTTAAAGGGGCTTATAAAGGATTCGGTTTATGACTATATCCTGATAGATGCGCCTCCCACACTGGGGCTCTGGGTAAGAAACATCCTGCAGGCCTCAAATGGCGTGGTGATCCCGGTGGAAGCCTCTCCCTGGGGGCTTTTCGGGCTGGCAAATATGATAGGCTATGTTGAGGACAGCGCAAAAGAGAACAAAGGCCTGAAGGTAGCCGGTATCGTTATTACAAAGGTGGATGTCAGGAAGAACTATTTTCATCAGACAGAGGAACTTTTAAAATCAACGGGAGATATTCCGGTGTTTAAAACCCATATAAGGGTAGATTCGTCCATAGAATGGGCTCAGGATAACTCGAAGCCCGTTGGGGCCTACAGGAAGTCAAGCCGAAGTGCGGGAGAATTTAAAGACCTTGCAAAGGAAATAGACAAGATCGATTTTTGAGGCTATAATTACCATATATTGGGGTTGATCATTTTAAAATATAAATATGGAGGTAGGAATAATGCCTATAGGAAAAGACAGTATTAAAAGAGCAGCCGGTATCACGGAAGAAGTTAAGAGCGAGAGTGCACCCGCAGAGGTTAAGTCTGCAGTGATAGCAGCTCCTGCAAAGAGTGTTGCACCCGCAAAAAAAGCTCCTGCAAAAAAGGCGCCTGCAAAGAAAGCGGCAGCTAAAAAGGCAGCAGCAAAGAAACCCGTTAAAGCCGCAGCAGAAGTAAAGGCTGCACCTTCAGCAAAGAAGGAAGCATCGGGCCTCACAACGGATCAGGCAACAGGTATTAATGCTCATTATGATATTAATAACCCGCTTCCCACATTTCTTCTTTGATCTTAGAGTAGTGAAAAGTGAAATAAATGGTATTATGAGGGGCTTACATTACCGGTTTGACAGGTTTTGTCTATTCCGGGTATTGTAAGTCCCTTATTTTTAGTAAAAGAGGAGATATTATGAAAAAATTAAAACTGTTACTTGTGTCAATCCTGGCCGTGGCCACCCTTGCAGGGTGCGCAAACACACCTCCACTCGAACAAAAGGTAACCATTAATGCCGAACCCGAACAGATCGCGGAAAAAACGGATAAAGCTCAGGTTTCTGCAGAGGAAGCAAAGGAAGAGGCTTCGGGAAATGAAATCGTATCAGAGAATGCAGCTTCAGAAAACAATGCTGTACAGCCGGTAGACATCAGTTTTTCCGATGAGAACATGGGCAGCACCACGGCTCCTGCCTGGACAAATGTCGATGAGGAAAAGAAAAAAGAACCTCTTAAGGATGAGGATTATGCACATCGTTTAAACATCTATTGTCTTGATGCCGACAAGGCGGATGCGTTTATCCTGTATTCCGGAAACAGAAATGCGGTTGTGATAGATTGCGGTAAAAAGAAGGACGGAGAGGATATCACGGAGTATTTAAAGGAGAAAGGCCTAGATCACGTAAGTGCTCTTATTATTACGCATTTTGACAAGGACCATGTAGGCGGCGCATATGAAGTCATTATGAATAATGATGTTGAAAACGTTTATACAACATATATGTCCAAAAGCTCAAAGCGTATAGATGATTACAATGATGCGATGGAACTCAGAAATAAGGAAGAGATCGTGGTAAGGAAGGAAATAACCTTCGAGGTTGACGGCACCACTTATCAGATAATCCCCGCAGGAAAGCCCGATTATGCCAAGGATGACAGCAATAATTCCTCGCTTGTAATAAAGGTAACAAACGGCGAACATTCAATGCTGTTTACCGGTGATGCCCAGGAAGAGCGTATCAGCGAGCTTGTAAACAGAACGGATCTGAAGAGCGAGATAATAAAGATGCCGCATCACGGAAAGTATGAGGCAAATCTGGACTTCCTTCTGAATGCGGTCCGTCCTAAATATGCTGTCATTACAAGTTCGGAAAAAGAACCGGCTGATCCCGTTACACTGAAGCTTTTAGAGCAGCATAACATTAAAACCTATAACACTGTTGACGGGGATATAGAGATAGAGTTTATCGGAGACCGCACGAACATTACAGTAGATGATTGATGAAAAAAGAAACGGAAGAGAAATACGAGAAACTTAAAAAACTGATCGCTTCGTACGGCAGTGCTGCCGTGGCTTTTTCCGGAGGCGTAGATTCCACCCTGCTTATGCGGGTTACTCACGATGCATTAAAGGATAAATGTATTGCGATAACCGCGACATCGCCTGCCTTTCCGAAAAGAGAGACAAAAGAGAGCGAGGATTTCTGCATATCCTGCGGTATAAGGCGTATAACCTTTGATTCGGATGAACTCAGTAATCCCGATTATGTGAAAAATCCTCCTGACAGATGCTATATCTGTAAAAAGCACATATTTACACGGATGCTTTCCGTTGCGGAAGAAAACGGCTGCAGTGTGCTCATAGAGGGCTCAAACAAGGATGATGAGGGAGACTACAGGCCCGGACTTATTGCAATAGGAGAGCTCGGTATAAAAAGCCCTTTGAGGGAAGTCGGGTTATATAAAAAAGAGATAAGGGAGATCTCGGAGGAACTGGGGCTTAAAACCTTCGACAAGGTTTCCTTTGCCTGTCTCGCCAGTCGTTTTGTTTACGGAGAAGAGATAACAAGGGAAAAGCTTGCAATGGTGGAGAACGGAGAAGAAATCCTACGCAGCCTTGGGCTCAGACAGTTTCGGGTCCGTCTGCATGGGAATCTGGCGCGTATAGAGGTGGAAGAGGCAGATATAAAGCTTCTTGTAAAAGACGAGACCAGAGCACATATAGTAAAAAGCTTTAAGCAGATCGGCTTTGATTACATCACTCTTGATCTTGTGGGTTACCGGACCGGCAGCATGAACGAGGTCATTATAAAAAACATACCGAAAAAGTAATTTAAAAGATTTATTAAACTTGATAAAGATTAAAATTATTAGTACAATAAATTATTGAATATTATGGATGAAAGCTTATTAAATGAAAATAACGGGATACTTGATCTCGGCTTTGCGCGTCTTGATACAGACAGGCGTTCACGCTGCGGTTTTGATGAGGTTGTCTACTGCAGCGGAAAGGAAGATGAATACCTTATCGAGATCTTTAAAACCCTGTATAATGATCAGGGCCGGGTATTCGGTACCAGAGCGGACAAAAGGCAGGGAGAGCTTTTAAAAAAGGCGCTTCCCGGTCTTGTGTATGACGAGGTTTCAAAAACCGCTTTTCTGAAACCGGAAAAGGAAGAGCTTATCGGCCGAATAGCCGTGGTTACGGCAGGCACGGCAGATATTGCAGTTGCTGAAGAGGCTGCTCGTACCTGTGAATACTTCGGTTCCTATGCTGAACGTATATATGATGTAGGGGTCAGCGGACTGCACAGGCTTTTATCCAAGGTAGACAATATTCGTGCAGCAAACTGTGTAATAGCTGTTGCCGGTATGGAGGGGGCGTTGCCGAGCGTTATCGGCGGGCTGGTTTTTAACCCTGTGATAGCCGTTCCTACATCTGTGGGGTACGGTGCTAATCTGGGCGGCATATCGGCCCTGCTTACAATGATAAATTCCTGCGCTAACGGTATCAGTGTCGTAAATATTGATAATGGCTTCGGTGCGGGTTATAATGCAGTGCAGATAAACAGGCTGGCCTGCAAAAACAATTGATTAAGGAGCAGCAATCGTGGAACTTATAGAGATTACGGATGATAATTGGGAGTACTTTAAAAACCTTCTTTACCTTGAAAGTATGCCGAACGGAGCTGAAATGTTATTTGCCGGAGCGGTTGAAGACGGGTATCCTGTTGCGGCAATAGCCATGCAGAAGGATGATGACGTGGCCAACATCATTTCGGTTTATACCATTGAAAAATACAGAAGAAAAGGTATGGGTACCAGACTTATCGAGGCCTGTGTCCAGATAGCGGATGAATTCAATGCAACAAGAATAGAAAGTGATTTTTCTTTAAGTGATCCCGGAGTGTGTGAGCTCCTTAAGAAAAATGATTTTGAGATCTTTGAAGGCGATCCAATCCTCATGGTTCCCATAAGCAGTCTTATGAAATCGTCAAGGGTTAAGAAGCTGCTTAAATATTCAGACGATTCCGTAAAAGCAA
Organism: Lachnospiraceae bacterium; assembly: GCA_024691015.1. GTDB lineage: Bacteria > Bacillota > Clostridia > Lachnospirales > Lachnospiraceae > NK4A144. The sequence goes on along the minus strand of JAILOD010000014.1, from coordinate 5,283 downwards.
AGAGCCTTAAAAATCTCAACGCGTCAGAGAAGCGTATTATGTGGGATGTTCTTGTGGATGATGTCCCCAGTGAATCAGAAAAAAAGGTTTCGGAGGATATTTCAAATGCCATAGTGGACAATTCAGGCGTGCTGCATGCCTGCCTGCTGGCATCATATTATCCGGATGATAAGAATGTCCTTATAGAATGGCTGGGCAGCTATACAGATTCACAAACCGATATTCCCAGGGTGTTAAAGCGTTTCCTGGCCACAGTTATAAAGGATTATCCAGATGTTGAATCCATCAGCTTCTGTATTCTGAACGAGAAGATATATGAATTTGTAAAGCATATGGTGGACTCGGAGGATGAGATCAAGATAGAATACAAAATGGCTTATGCTATGAGGCTTATGTAATAAAATAAAATCGGGCAGAGAAGATGTGATCACATCCTGCTCGTCCGCGATTAAACAAAACCCGGCCTGAAAAGACCGGGTTTTATAGTAGTAACTGCCAATAGTGTGACTCGAACACACGACCCACGCATTACGAATGCGTTGCTCTACCAACTGAGCCATATTGGCATAATGATAACAGCAAATAGTATTATAAAGAAGATATGGAAAAAAATCAACTGATTTTTATACTTGCAATTTTAATAACTGTAGCGCTTCCCTTTGCGTTTATGCTCCTGGGACTTATTATACAGGGCGTATCAAATGCCATTACCACCGTCATAAGCATGTTTCTGGGCGGGGTTATCGGCTTTGCCGTTCGAAACTATGTCACATACGTGGGAGTGGTGCATCACGAATTTGCCCATGCGCTGCTGGCATTTATTACAGGGGCCAAAATAAAGAAGATCACGCTGATACCGAAGGGAGCAACGCTTGGAAGTGTGGAGTTTGCTCCAAGGGGCTACAAGGTCTTTCAAAGCCTTCAGCTTACCCTTTCGTCCATTGCACCGGTAATCTGCGGGACAATCAGCCTGTTTATAATGTGGAAATACATTCTTCCGCATTGCAGCGCACCCTGGCATTATATTATTTTCTTTTATGTATTTATCTCTATCTTATTTCATGCCGACTTAAGCCTTCAGGATATTTCAAATGCCCTTAAGGGGCTGCCTTTAACCATGCTGGTGGTTTTCGGTTTAAGTCTCGTTATCATTACCGTCGTTACATATCTGTAAAAAGGGCAGCAAAAAAGCAGGGTACGGGAGTCGAACCCGCCTCCTCGGCTTGGGAAGCCGATGTACTACCGATGTACTAACCCTGCAATTTCAACTTTTGTATTTTACAATAAGTTGATCAATTTTTCAAGTCTGGTTATTTTCAAACTGCCATCTGCCCGGTATATAGGACCTTAGCCTAAGCAGCAAGTGCTTATCTCGGGTCTGAACAGTAACTCAAACTGCATCGGCCGAGAAATCGTCCTCCTGTTCAGACTGGATGTTCTTAAATGCGGTACTGAGCATAAGCTTGATACGGTTAAGCTGGTTAACCTCGGATGCGCCGGGATCGTAATCTATTGCAACGATATTTGAGCCCGGATATTCACGTCTTAATGCCTTTATTACACCCTTACCCACAACATGATTTGGCAGACAGCCGAAGGGCTGCGTGCATACGATATTTTTAACGCCTGAATGGATAAGCTCGCACATTTCACCGGTTAAGAACCAGCCTTCGCCGGTCTGGTTTCCGATATTTACGATATCTTTAGCATAATTTACAAGAGTTTCTATATGCACTGGTGCATCAAAATGCTTTGATTTATTAAAGGCTTTTCTGGCAGTGCCCCGTACAAATTCGATAACGTTAATACCGAGACGGCTCAAGAACGCCGTGCGCTTGGATGTGCCAAGCTTATCGGCCTTATATATCTGATTGTAGAAGCAATATAGCAGAAAGTCCGTAAGATCCGGAACAACGGCTTCAGCACCCTCGTCCTCAAGCAGATTTACAAGGTAATTGTTTGCCGCGGGAAGGAATTTAACAAGGATCTCCCCGACAATACCGACTCTGGGTTTAACTAGGTTTTCATCGATCTCTATGTTATCGAAATCACGTATCATATCCCTGCAGAGCTTTTTAAATGTAAAGTACGAAGGTTTTTTATGAATGATGAATTCCCTGCATTTTTCAAGATATTTCTGATGTACAGCCTCTGTATCACCCTTGTGTTTTTCATAAGGACGCATACGCAGCGTACATCTTAAGAAAATATCGCCGAATATCAGACCGAACATGGCCTTTATTACAAAGTCGGTGGTAAGTTTGAAACCGGGATTGGCTTCAAGACCCGAAAGGTTCAGTGAAATAACGGGGATGTGGCCCATTCCGGCCTTTTCAAGGGCACGTCTTATGAAGCCGATATAATTTGTAGCTCTGCAGCCGCCGCCGGTCTGGCTTATAATGACGGCAACCTTGTTGAGATCGTATTCGCCCGAAAGCAGGGCATCCATGATCTGGCCGACTACCATAAGTGAAGGGTAGCAGGCATCGTTATTTACGTATTTTAAGCCGACATCTACGGCCTTGTGCCCGTCATTTCCGAGGATCTTTACGGTATAGCCGAGGCTCTTGAAGCCGGCTTCGAAAAGATCGAAATGAATGGGTGACATCTGAGGACAGAGTATGGTGTAGTTATCACGCATTTCCTCGGTGAAAACAACCTTTTCGTATGCAGAAGAGCGAATGGTACGTGTCTCGTGCTTCTTTTCCTTTACCTTAAGTGCGGCAAGAAGCGAACGAACCCTGATACGGGCAGCACCAAGATTGTTTACCTCGTCTATCTTAAGACAGGTGTATATCTTATCCGAACCTGAAAGGATCTCATAAACCTCATCCGTTGTGACCGCATCCAGGCCGCAGCCGAAGGAATTCAGCTGGATAAGGTCCAGATCATCACGTGTTTTTACGAACTGTGCGGCAGCGTAAAGGCGGGAGTGATACATCCACTGGTCCACAACCCTGAGCTCCCTGTCTATGGGAGTAAGATGGGAGACGGAATCCTCTGTTAATACACATACATCGTACTGTGTGATAAGCTCCGGTATGCCGTGATTTATCTCCGGATCGATATGATAGGGACGGCCGGCGAGAACGATGCCGCGCTTTCCCGTATTTTTCATATATTCAAGGACTTCCTCGCCCTTTTTCCTGATATCCTCGCGCTCACGTTCCTGTTCTTCCCAGGCAAGATTAACCGCGTTTATGATGTCCACGGGATTGATATCCGGGAAAGCTTCTATAAGACGCGGAGCAATGTTTTCCTTTGAATCGAAAGCAAGGAAAGGATTTATGAATTCTATATCCCCGCGGGAAATCTCATCCACGTTATTCTTGATGTTTTCGGGATAGGAGGTAACGATGGGGCAGTTGTAGTGGTTTCCTGCATCATCAAACTCCTTCCGTTCATAGAAAAGAGAAGGATAGAATATCTTTGTTATTCCGTTTTTGATAAGCCAGGTGATGTGGCCGTGAGCCAGCTTTGCGGGATAGCATTCCGACTCCGAAGGGATGGATTCGATACCCAGCTCGTATATCTTTCTGGTGGTCCTGGGAGAAAGCACAACGGAAAAGCCCAGCTCCGTAAGGAAGGTGAACCAGAAGGGGTAGTTTTCGTACATGTTAAGAACCCTCGGGATACCGATCTTCCCGCGCCAGGCTTCATCATCGGTAAGAGGCTCGTAATCGAAGATCCTGTGATATTTATAGTCGAAAAGATTTGGAATATCCTTATGGGCATTTGCTTTGCCGATACCCTTTTCACAGCGGTTACCGGAAATAAACTGCCTTCCGCCCGTGAAACGGTTGATCGTGAGACGACAGTTGTTTGTGCAGCCCTTGCACTTGCTCATGGTGGTGGTGTATTCCATCTCGTTTATCTGCTTTATTGAAAGCATTGAGGTTTCTTCACCCTTTACATAGCGCTCCCTTGCAATGAGAGCGGCACCGAAGGCACCCATTATACCGGCGATATCTGGCCTTATTGCCTCACAGTTGGCGATCTTTTCGAAGGAACGAAGTACTGCGTTATTATAGAAGGTACCGCCCTGAACAACTATGTTACGTCCGAGCTCGGAGGCATCGGAAACCTTAATAACCTTAAACAGGGCATTTTTGATAACGGAATAGGCAAGACCGGCGGATATATCAGAAACGGCAGCGCCCTCCTTCTGTGCCTGTTTAACCTTTGAATTCATAAAAACCGTACAGCGTGTGCCCAGATCTATGGGGTGGGCGGCAAAAAGAGCCTCCTCGGCAAAGTCCTCAACCTTGAAATTAAGGGATTTTGCAAAGGTTTCTATAAAGGAGCCGCAGCCCGAGGAGCAGGCTTCGTTCAGCTGAACGGAATCAACGGAATTGTTTTTTATCTTAATGCATTTCATATCCTGACCGCCAATGTCCAAAATACAATCAACATCGGGATCAAAGAAGGATGCCGCATAATAATGAGCTACTGTCTCAACCTCGCCGTCATCGAGCATAAGCGCACTCTTGATAAGAGCCTCACCGTAGCCTGTGGAGCAGGCGCGGACGATACGCACGTTTTTGGGCATAAGTGAATAGATTTCCTGAATTGAACGAATGGCTGTCTTTAAGGGAGAGCCGTTGTTGTTGGAATAAAATGAATATAAAAGCTCGCCGCTTTCGCTGATCAGCGCACATTTGGTGGTTGTAGAACCTGCATCTATGCCGAGATAGGCATTTCCTCTGTAGGAAGAAAGGTCGGCTTTTTTGACCTTGTGACTGCCATGACGCTCCTTAAAAGCTTTGAATTCTTCTTCATTTGCGAAAAGAGGCTCCATACGTGCAACCTCGAACTCAATGTGGATCTCGCCGTTCAGCTGGTCGATTATGGAGCTAAGCTCCTTTGCCTCATCCTTATGATTAAGGGCAGAACCTATCGCAGCGAAAAGATGAGAGTTCTCGGGAACTATGGTATGCTCGTCATCTAACTTTAAGGTTCTGATGAAAGCAGCCTTAAGCTCCGAAAGGAAGTGGAGAGGACCGCCTAAAAATGCGACATGGCCTCTTATGGGTTTACCGCAGGCAAGCCCTGATATGGTCTGGTTTACGACAGCCTGGAAAATGGAAGCGGAAAGATCTTCCTTTGTAGCACCTTCATTAATAAGAGGCTGAATATCCGTTTTGGCAAAAACACCGCAACGGGCAGCTATGGTATAAAGAGATTTATAATTCTTTGCGTATTCGTTAAGGCCGGAGGCATCAGTCTGCAAAAGAGATGCCATCTGGTCGATGAAGGAGCCTGTACCGCCGGCACAGATACCGT
>JAILOD010000293.1 GCA_024691015.1 Lachnospiraceae bacterium | reverse complement strand
TAAAGTAAATATCATAATGGAAAATTTCGCGGCCATAATCACAGCCATTCTTCTTATATGTACTCTTCTGGAGAACAGGATATACAAAAAGAAGTTCAGTGTTTTTCCGGGGATAATCATTACAACCTTTCTGATGCTTATTTGTGATTCGGCAAACTTTCAGCTGCTTGATTACAGCTATACCCATCATATGCCGAGAATGATGGCAAGCCGTATAATGGAAAGTGTCAGCTATGGGTTCTATTTTACGATGCTCGTGTTTTTCACTATCTATGTTTTTGAGACAATAAAGATAAATGCGCCGGTATCGATCATTTATGTTGTTTTAAGTATAGCGATAAACTTTGTCAGATGTGTTTTATGGATGCTTTCGCCATTTACACGACTGGTTTTATATTATGATGCGGCCTATAATTACATTGGAGGTTCCCTGCTGTATTTTACACAGACTTTGGGATATCTGAATGTTCTTATAATGGTCCTTATGATAATGAGAAATATAAAAATACTTGGGTGGAGATATTGCCTGGCACTTCTGGCTTTTATACTCTTCCCGTTTATCGCATCTGTAGAGAGATATTTTACACAGACCAGCTGCAGCGTCCAGATTTCTTTTTCCGTTTCGCTGGTTCTGATGTATTTCTTTATTCAAAGGGATAAGGACAGGAAGCTCGCAGAGCAGGATCTCCAGTTGAAAAAAGAACGTATGACAATCCTGTTTTCTCAGATCAGGCCGCACTTTATGTATAATGTTTTAAATTCGATCTATGTCCTGTGTGAGACAGATGTACATAAGGCACAGTACGCCGTAAACGAGTTTTCACATTATTTAAGGACCAATCTTATAAGTATCAGTGAAAACGAACTCATACCGTTCAATAACGAGCTGGATCACGTCAGGCATTATCTTAATCTTGAAAAAATAAGATTCGGGGAAAAACTTATCATAGAATATAGTCTGGAGGATACATCGTTTGAAATCCCGCCGCTTACGGTTCAGCCGATAGTTGAAAATTCCATTAAGCATGGGATCACCAAGAAAAGGGGCGGAGGGATAATCAGTATAAAGACATTACTTATAAACAACAGGCACCGTATTATAATAAATGATAACGGTGTCGGTTTTGATCCCAAAAAGGTGACATATAATGAGAAGGATCATGTAGGGATCACTAATGTAAAAGAAAGACTTGGCTTTCTGTGCAGGGGAACAATGGATATAGTATCGGTACCGGATATGGGGACAACGGTAACGATAGAAATACCTAAAACAGAGAGAAAGAAGGTTAGTGTGAATGAGGATCGTAGCAATCGATGACGAGCCTTTAGCTTTGAAAGGAGTAGAAAATGCTATCTTAAGGGTTAATCCCACGGCTGAATTTGAAGCTTTTGAAGATACGGATGCCTTTATGGAAAAGATTAAAAAAGACGGAGCAGACGTGGCTCTTATTGACATAGAAATGTATGATGAGGACGGTATTAAGATCGCAAAAAAAGCTAAGGCCATAAATCCGGATATAAACGTGATCTTTGTAACAGGTCACTCCTCATACATGGCTGAAGCTTTTCAGCTTCATGCAAGCGGATATATATTAAAACCCATTACACCCGAAAAGATGAAATATGAGCTTGATAACTTAAGAAGACCGGAACTGTCAGGCTCCGAGACAAAGATCAGGTTTATAACCTTCGGGGATTTTGAGGTGCTTTTCAATAACGAAATAGTGGATTTTAACTACAATAAAACAAAGGAACTGCTGGCGGTACTGGTTGATAAAAAAGGAGGCTTCTGCAGTAACGAATATTTATGCGAGCTTCTCTGGGAAGGCGACAGTGTCAATTCCCATAAGTCATATCTCAGAAATCTCATATCCGATCTGACGCAGACCTTTAAAAATTTAGGCTGTGAAAATGTCATAATAAAAAGACGAGGAATGGCCTGTATAAACCGCGCACTTGTAAGCTGTGATTATTATGATTATCTGGACGGTATCCCGTCGGGAGTAAACAGCTTTAAGGGAGAGTATATGTCCCAGTACAGTTGGGGCGAAGAGACTCTGGGAGAGCTTATGTTCATTGATTAATAAAAAGCTTAAGGGAGTGTAGAAAGGACATATTTTGAATAATACTGAACAGAGCAATAATCCGCTGGGGACGGAAAAAATTAACAGTCTTATAATAAAGTTTGCCGTGCCCAGTATTATTGCTATGCTGGTCGGCTCTCTGTACAACATAGTCGACCAGTTTTTTATAGGACGTACCATAGGAGAACTCGGGAATGCTGCTACCAATATAGCATTTCCGCTTACCATAAGCTGCATGTCGATAGCTCTTCTTTTCGGAATAGGAGGAGCAGCGGCTTTTAATATCGCACAGGGTGAAAAACGTCCCGAATATGCAAGACATTTTATGGGAACCTCGGTTTCGGTAAGTGTCCTGCTGGGGTTTCTTCTGACGCTGGTCTCAGCTCTCTTTCTTGAACCGATGCTTATGTTTTTCGGTTCATCCGAGGCAATACTTCCATATGCGGCAGAGTACACACGTATCACATCGGCAGGCTTTCCGCTTCTTATCCTGACCGCCGCGGGAGGACATCTCATCCGTGCCGACGGCAGGCCTGAGATCAGTATGGTCTGCAATGTGTCAGGTGCCGTTATAAACGTGATCCTGGACTACATTTTTGTATTCGTCCTGCATAAGGGGATGAGCGGAGCAGCTATTGCAACGGTCATCGGGCAGGGTGTTTCTTCGGTCCTGGTCATCTGGTTTTTATCCCATACGAAGACGGCAGGGCTGAGATTAAAGGATCTTATCCCAAGAATATATGCGCTTAAGAGGGTGGCGACCTTAGGTTTTGCTCCTTGTACCAATCAGCTGGCGATCCTGGTGGTGCAGATCGTCCTGAACAATTCGCTCGGCCATTACGGGTCCCTTTCCGTATACGGGGAGGATACCCCTATTGCGATAGTCGGGATAGGGTCAAAGCTGAATATGCTTTTCATGTCTTTTATAATCGGAATGTCTCAGTCACTTCAGCCCATAGCGAGCTATAATTACGGTGCGAGAAAGTTTGACAGGGTAAGGGAATCATATCGGAAGGTGATCTCGGTCGGTGCAGTTATGGCCTTTGTATCCTGGGTATTCTTTATGAGCTTCCCCAGACAGATAATCAGCATTTTCGGTGCAAACGAGAGCGAACTCTATTATGAATTTGCAGTTAAGTATTTCAGGATATATCTGCTTTGTACGGTTGTGAATTTTATGCAGCCGATCACGTCAAACTTTTTTACAGCAATCGGAAAAGCGAAGACCGGTGGTTTTCTTGCATTAACCCGGCAGATAATCTTTCTTTTGCCGCTTATTGTTACACTTCCCCTTATTTTTGGGATAGACGGTATTCTTATGGCGGGTCCGGTTGCTGATGCAGCTGCGGCAATAGTTTCAACCGTTCTGGTTACAAGGGAGCTTAAGAGCATTTCAAAGCTTTGAATCGGGATCAAAGGATAAGAAGATAAAATTGCAGAATTCTGTGAAGGAAAACCAAAAACAATATATAGCCATAGATTTAAAATCCTTTTACGCTTCCGTTGAATGCATAGAGCGGGGGCTGGATCCGCTTAATACAAATCTTGTGGTGGCGGATGTAAGCCGTACCGAAAAGACGATCTGTCTGGCCGTAACACCCTCCCTGAAGGCATACGGAATACCGGGAAGAGCCAGGCTTTTTGAGGTGGTAAGCAAGGTTAAGGAGATCAATCTTTCGCGAATGAGAAGAGCACCGGGAAGGGTCTTTAAGGGTAAGTCGGTTGACGCACGCACTCTTGATGCCGACCCTTCAATGGAGCTTGATTATATTGCCGCAAAGCCCCGTATGAAGCTTTACATGGATATAAGCACACAGATCTACAGTGTTTATTTAAAATACTTTGCACCGGAGGACATGCACGTCTATTCGATAGACGAGGTGTTTATAGATGTAACGGCCTATCTTAACACCTATAAAAAGACGGCTCACGAGCTGGCACTGACCATTGTAAGAGATGTTCTTAAAACCACAGGTATCACTGCCACGGCAGGGATAGGAACGAATATGTATCTGTGTAAGATCGCAATGGATATTGTGGCAAAGCATATTCCGGCTGATGAAGACGGGGTAAGGATCGCCGAGCTTGATGAGATGAGTTATCGTGAGCTTTTATGGGATCATAAGCCTCTGACCGATTTCTGGAGAGTCGGAAGAGGTTATTCAAAAAGACTTACAGAGCACGGACTATTTACTATGGGAGATGTTGCAAGATGCTCAGTGCAGAATGAGGATCTTCTCTATAAGCTTTTCGGAATAAACGCCGAGCTTCTTATCGACCATGCCTGGGGATGGGAGAACAGTGAGATAAAGGATATTAAGGAATATGTTCCGCAGAATAACTCCTTAAGCTCCGGTCAGGTACTGCAGAGTCCGTATTCTTTTGAAAAGGCACGTGTGGTCATTACGGAGATGACCGATATGCTCTCCCTTGATATGGTGGATAAAAAGCTGGTTACGGATCAGATGGTATTAACGGTGGGCTACGATATAGAAAATCTGAAAAAAGGAAGCAACTATAAGGGAGAGGTGGTTGTAGACCATTACGGAAGAGCGATCCCGAAGGGGGCTCACGGCTCGATAAATATCGGAACTTTTACGTCTTCAACAAGGCTTATGACAGAGAAGGTACTGGAGCTTTTCGACAGGATAGTGGACAGCAGTCTTTACGTCAGAAGGATGTATGTTGTGGCCAATCATATAATTCCCGAAAATAAGGTTGTGTATACAGAACCGGAATATGAGCAGCTGGATCTCTTTACGGATTATGAGAAACGTGACAGAGAGAGGGAAGAGCAAAAAGCGGAACTTGAAAAGGAAAGGTCTATTCAGGAGGCGTTGCTTGATATAAAGAAAAAATACGGAAAGAATTCCATCCTTAAGGGGACCAATTTTAAGGAAGGCGCAACCGCAAGAGAGAGGAATGCACAGATAGGCGGACATAAGGCCTGAACATAAGGCCTGAAAAGGAAATGTTATGAATGCAAGAGAAAAATATGCGGATATAATCGATATGCCACATCACGTGTCGCCCACAAGACCCCGTATGGGACGGCTTGAAAGGGCGGCACAGTTTTCACCCTTTGCAGCGCTTACAGGCTATGATGACGCTGTGGTGGAAACGGGGAGGCTTACCTCTGACAGGATCATTCTTGACGAGGATAAAAAGAATATACTGGATTATAAGTTCAGTCTGATAAACGATAAGATAGATACAAGACCAACAGTTACCGTCACTTATTTTAAA
>JAILOD010000252.1 GCA_024691015.1 Lachnospiraceae bacterium | reverse complement strand
GTTGAAAGAGGTTTTGAAGATCGCAGAAGAGAGGAAGATCGCGGTAGGGGCATTTAATACGCCGGGACTGGAAGCGTTGAGAGCCATTATATCGGGAGCAGAAGAACTTGATGTCCCGGTGATCATACAATTTGCACAGTGTCATGAGCCCTGGATCCCGCTTTCGCTTATCGGGCCTATCATGGTTACAGCAGCAAAAGCGGCAAAAGTACCCGTATGTGTACATTTAGACCATGGCGAGACATTGGAATATCTACAGCAGGCACTGGACATAGGCTTTACCGGGATCATGTATGACGGATCGGTATTGCCTTACGAAGAAAATCTTGAAAATACGAAAAAGGCTGTTGAAATGGCAGCAAAAACCGGAGCAAGCGTTGAGGCAGAGCTTGGGTCGATGGGCAGAAGAGAATCCGGAGCCGGAGACGGAAGCGGAGAAGATGACGAAACAAAAATATACACGAACCCCGATAAAGCAGCCGAATTCGTAAGAGACACCGGAATAGACGCATTAGCCTGCTCCTTCGGAACAACCCATGGCATATATCTGAAAAAGCCCAGACTCGACTTTGACGTCGTAAAAAATGTCAGAAAGAAGACAGATAATATCCCTGTTGTAATGCACGGCGGGTCAGGAACATCGGATGAAGACTTCAAAAAGGCAATAGAAGCCGGGGTCAGGAAGATCAACTACTTCACATATATGGATAAGGCAGGCGGAACTGCAGCCGATGAATTTATAAAAAGCCTTGGGGAAAATGATCCGATCTTTTTCTCGGGAATAAGCGGGGCTGTACTTCAAGCCATGAAAAAAGATGTCATGGCTGCAATGAGAACTTTTTCAGGACAATAAAAAGCTGCTAAGGGAGAATCAGGATGAAAATTGCCGGACTTGATATCGGAACAACGGGCTGTAAGCTTACGGTATTCGACGAAAAAGGACAGGAATTGGGGAAGGCGTACAGGGATTATCCCGTAAAAAGAAAGGTCGGAGGCCATGAAATAGACGTGATGGCCCTGCTTGACGGTGTATATGCCGTAATCTCGGAAATGGCCGCTCAGTATAAGGATATAGCAGCAATAGGTGTCACCAGCTTCGGAGAAACCTTTGTAATGACGGATGAAGACGGAAGACCGCTAACACCTGCCATGCTTTATACGGATCCCAGAGGAAAAGAGGAATGTGACGAAATAATCGAACGCCTCGGGAAAAAACAAATAGCGGAAATAACCGGTGTGACAGCCCATGAAATGTACGGGCTCCCAAAGCTTTTGTGGCAGAAAAAGCACAATCCTGAAATATATGAAAAAACAAAGCATATATTTCAGATAGAGGATTTTGTGGTATTTGCCCTCACGGGAAATGCGCAGATAGACTATTCGCTTGCAACCAGGAGCCTGGTATTTGATATCAGAAGCCTGAACTGGAATGACGAAATACTTTCCGCCTTCGGAGTCGACAGAGCATTATATCCGAAGACGGTGCCGTCCGGGACGGATGCGGGAGTCATCAGAAAAGAAATATCCGAAAAAACAAGCCTAAATAAAAATACTCACATAATATCGATAAGTCAGGACCAGGTGGCTGCCTGTGTCGGCGCCGGGGCCTTTGAAAGCAATACGGCGGTTGACGGTGCGGGAACGGTACAATGCCTTACACCGATCTTTGATGAGATACCGGACGTTGAAAAAATGATGCCCGGAAAATATGTGATCGTGCCGTACGTCATACCCGGAAAATATGTAACATACGCTTTTTCATATACGGGCGGTGCACTTATGCAGTGGTGTACACAAACTCTTGCCGGGAGCGAGAAGTCTGCGGCGGACAGCCGGAACATATCGGTAAATGCATATCTGGAAGAAAAATATGCAGCAAAAAGAAAAGAAGAGGGGCTTGAATGTGACGGACCGTCAGGAATGCTTGTGCTGCCCCATTTTGCCGGAGCAGCTACGCCCTACATGGATACAGGTTCAAAGGGAGCAGTAATAGGGCTAACAACCGATTCATCCGTTGCGGATATATACAGGGGCTGTATGGAAGGCATCACCTATGAAATGTATTTGAATTATAAGAATGTAAAGGCGGCGGGAGCTAATCCCCAAAAGCTTCACGCAACAGGCGGAGGAGCACATTCCGCAGTCTGGATGCAGATGAAAGCCGATATGTTAGATCTTCCGATAACGGCCTTAAGAACAGTAGATGCGGGAACCGTAGGAAGTGCAATGCTTACCGGAGTGGCAACAGGAGTATTTAAAGATATCTATGAGGCGGCATCGGTTATGGTGGAAAAGACAGTAACCTACGAACCCAGAGAAGGGTATCACAAAAAATATCTTGAAAGCTATGAAAAATACGAACAGCTATACAATGCGGTGCGTCCTTTGGTGTAAAAACGAATAAAAAAGGAAGGGCCGGAGGGAAATAAATACCCTCCGGCCAAGTTATGTCCGGCTTTACGCCGGGATGAAAAAGAAAACCCCCAATCATCAATGGCCGGAAAACTGGCCGTTGCTGATAGCTAATTTAAACGAGCTAACTTTTTTTCCTGTAAGAGTTTCGCTCTTTTCGTCAGGCTGGCTTCCTCCAATAAATATGGTGTATTCGCCATCCAATAAAACTTTGCTGCCATCCTTCAGGAACGAAGAAAAACGTTTGAAGGGGACTTCGATGCTGATATTTTTCGATGATCCGGCAGGTATATCGACTGACTTAAAGCCTTCAAGATGGTGATGAGGCTTTTCAAAAGCATCACCCTCATAGCGGATATAAACCTCGGCGATCTCGGTTGCGTCAAGCTTTGAATGATTTTTGATCTCTGCATTAACAACAACAGCACCATCCTTTATTTCATAAGAACAGTTATTATACTCTGTATCACAGTAGGACAGGCCGTAACCAAACGGGAACCAGGGAGTATCCTGGACAAATTTGTAGGTGCGTCCCATCATATGATAATCCGTGAAATCCGGAAGAGGCTGATCGTTATAGTAGAAGGTAAGCGGCAGTTTACCTGAAGGACTAACCTTTCCGAACAGGACATTTGCCAGAGCTTCTCCGCCTGCTTCTCCGCTGTACCAGGCCTGGATCATTGCATTTGCCTTTCCCTCATATTTGCTGAGGTCCAGGGCACTTCCGCTGTTTATGACGATGATCACCTTTTTTCCCAGAGAAAGTATGCGGTCGCAAAGCTTACGCTGTGATGCTGTAAGAAGAAGATCAGGCTTGTCGCCGGAAGCAAAGGCATTACCGGTATCACCCTCCTCACCCTCGAGGTCGGCATTGAGTCCCAGACAAAGAACGGTAACATCGCTTATGGATGCGATCTCCTCGGCCTCACTGAGGTATTTTCCGGGCCTTGAAAGAGGATCCTCCTGCTCTTCTATAATGTCACAGCCGAGACTGTAATAAACACGGATATCATCACCGGCTTCATTTCGTATTCCATCAAGGTTGGTGCACCACCTTCCGCTCTCGCCGTTGTAATTTCCGAATAAAGCCTTGGAACTGTATGCATTCGGACCTATAACTGCGATCGATCTGATCTTTGTTTTGTCCAGAGGAAGAAGACCGTCATTTTTAAGAAGAACCAGAGACTTTTCCGCAGCCTTAAGTGCAAGATCATGATGCTCTTTGCAGTTAACAACCGAATAAGGGATATTGTTAAAGGAGCACTCTTCATCAAACATGCCCAGTCTGAATCTTGTTGTATAAACGTGGACGCATGCTTCACGGATTTCTTCTTCCTTTATAAGTCCCTGTTCCATTGCCATTAAAAGTGATTCAAAGGTACAGCCGCAGTTTAAGTCGCAGCCGCGTTTAACCGCAAGAGAAGCTGACTCTTCGGGAGTCTTTGTATAGTGATGATCTCCGTGCATGTCTTTTACGGCCCAGCAGTCGGAAACAACGTGGCCTTCAAAACCCCATTCCTTCTTCAGTATATCGTTTAAAAGGCGGTTGTTTGCGCAGCACGGTTCACCGAATACTCTGTTATAAGCAGTCATTACGGCTTCAACATCCTTATCCTTAACGGCACTTTCGAAAGCGGGAAGATATGTTTCCTTAAAATCCTTTTCGGTCGGAGATACATCAAAGCCATGACGCAGAGCTTCGGGACCGGAATGAACGGCAAAATGCTTTGCACAGGCCGCGATCTTCAAGTAACCCTTTTCATCTTTTTGCTGCAGACCTTCGATGAAGCCGTCTCCCAATTTTTCTGTAAGGAACGGATCTTCTCCGTAAGTTTCATGGCCTCTCCCCCATCTTGGGTCCCTGAATATGTTTATATTGGGACTCCAGTATGTAAGACCTTTATATATATCTCGATCGCCATGACGCCTGGCCGCGTTATATTTTGCACGTGCCTCTTCAGCTATAACGCCGGCCTCCTCAGTCATAAAGGCGTCATCGAAGGCTGCTGCCATTCCTATTGCCTGAGGGAATACGGTGGCGATACCTGCTCTTGCCACACCGTGGAGTCCCTCGCTCCACCAGTTGTATTCGGGTATTCCCAGCCGTTTTACAGCAGGAGATTGATGAAGAAGCTGCGATGCAACTTCTTCAATTGTCATTTTTGAAACAAGTTCTTTTGCTTTTTCTCTGCATTCGTCTCTGCTAATCATTGGGTCCTCCCATGGTTATTTGAATAGTAATTTGATCAATTTTTTTATATAATATGTATAACTAACTAATGTGTTTATATTCAGATGAGGTGATCATATGAGTAAAATGACGGTTCCTCCACTTAAGTACAGGCAGCCCATTCGCGATTATATGGGCAGAACACTTAAAGACGGAAATAATGAGGTTGTCGATTTTGTGCCACAGTCTCATATTCGTATATGGTATAACTTTCAAAAAGAAGCTTATGAATCTCATCACCATCAGGCAGCCGAGATAATATACTGCATAGAAAATCTGTATCCGGTTGAGGCCGATAATGAGATTTACAATCTGAATTCCGGTGATATATTGTTCATACCGCCAGATATGATCCATTCCATAATAGGCGGAGAGGGTGTGAGATTTATCTATCTTATTGATATGACACCG
>JAILOD010000251.1 GCA_024691015.1 Lachnospiraceae bacterium | reverse complement strand
TCCGTTTGATAAACTTCTTTCGAAGTCCATTATCCTTTCGTATTCACCGTCACCCTTAACAGTTTCCTTCGTATAGCAGTCACGCTGTCTGCACGGAACAAACTGAAGCTTTGATATTTCCTTGTTTGTTAATTCCGCTTTCACAACGCAGTTATCCAAAGGCTTTGAATTAAACCAGAAATTACCGAGACTGTACATTACAGGAATACCCTCAACATACTCAAATCCCTGTAGTACGTGAGGATGAGCTCCGATTATAAGGTCAGCCCCTGCCTTTGCATATGCACCGGCAAGTTCTCTTTGTGCCTGTTCGGTTTCATTTACATTTTCAGAACCCCAATGAACAAATACTACTACAAAATCAGCGTTCGCATCAGCCTCTTCTATTTCCTGAACAAAACGCGTAGGGTCAAGAGTCCTTAAAACTCCGGGTTCCGTTGCCGTAGCCTCTTTCGTATCTGGTGGAAGAGACCTTTCTATCTGTGTAGCACATACAAAAGCAATGTTGGTACCATTCTTTTCAATATAATATGGTGCGGCTGCTTCATCTATATTATGTCCCGCTCCTACATAAGGGATACCTGCACCTGACAGAGTATCAAACGTGTCAAGCAGTGCATCAGGGCCAAAATCATATGCATGATTATTTGCCAGTCCAACTATATCAACACCAAGCACTTTCATATATTCAACCGTCTCGGGTTTTGCCCTGAACGTAAACTTTTTGTTCGGTGTAGGTGTTCCGCGATCGCTATATGGAAACTCGTTATTTATCATGCAGATATCGGCCTTATTCATCTCCTCGACGATATAAGGTGAAATGCATTCTTCGATACCGCCTCTTTTTCTGAGGCTGACCATATTTGCATAATGGTCATCAAAAGCTATATCTCCCGCAAAGAGCAACGTTACAACAGAATCCTCCGGCTCATCTTCCGAAACCGTTTCTTCTTCAGCAATCTGTTCTTTCGGTTCCTCGTATGGAATATCTATGACTTTTTCCTCTTCCTGTGATACAGCTTCATTCTCAGTCTTTTCAGCAGAAATAATATCATCCGGAATATATTCTTCAATTCCGCATGATGTAAGAACTATACACAATATTAAATTCAGGAGAATAAACGATCTGTTTTTCATTTCATTTAATAAAAAAGGCGCCGATTCCTCGACGCCTGTATAATTTAAATTAGTATCTGTTTGCTATGATCTTCACGCCGGGGCCCATAGTGGGAGCAACCGAAATGCTCTTCATATACTGACCTTTAACTGCTGCGGGCTTTGCTTTTACAAGTGCCGCGATCAGAGCATTGAAGTTTTCAGCAAGCTTCTCTGCTGTAAATGAAGCCTTTCCGATGGGCACATGAATGATGTTAGCCTTATCAAGTCTGTACTCGATCTTACCGGCTTTGATATCTGCGATAGCCTTTGCAACATCCATTGTAACAGTTCCTGCCTTGGGATTGGGCATAAGTCCTTTAGGTCCGAGAACCTTACCGAGACGACCTACAACACCCATCATATCAGGTGTGGCAACTACTACATCAAAGTCAAGCCATCCTTCATTCTGGATCTTGGGGATAAGCTCGTCTCCGCCTGCATAATCAGCGCCTGCTGCAAGAGCTTCATCAACCTTGGGACCTTTTGCGAAAACAAGAACCTTAACACTACGTCCTGTTCCGTTGGGAAGAACAACTGCTCCTCTGATCTGCTGCTCAGCATGTCTTGAATCACAGCCTGTTCTGATATGAACTTCTATTGTTTCATCAAATTTTGCCGAAGCCACTTCCTTAACAAGCTCCATAGCCTTATCTACTTCATAAAGCTCTGCTCTGTCAACTTTTTTAGCGGCCTCTAAATATTTCTTTCCATGTTTCATTTTCCGAGTCCCCCTTAATCTACAACTTCCACGCCCATACTTCTTGCTGTACCGGCGATCATGCTGATTGCTGCTTCCTCGCTTGCTGCGTTAAGATCGGGCTTTTTCATTTCTGCGATCTGACGAAGCTGCTCTTTGGTGATCTTAGCAACCTTTGTCTTGTTGGGAACTCCCGAAGCCTTATCGATCTTGCAGGCCTTCTTTATAAGAACTGCTGCAGGCGGGGTCTTCGTGATGAATGTGAAGCTTCTGTCTGTGTAGACAGTGATAACAACAGGGATGATATAATCTCCCTGATCTGCAGTACGTGCGTTGAACTGCTTTGTAAATTCAACGATGTTAACGCCGTGCTGTCCAAGTGCAGGTCCAACCGGGGGAGCCGGTGTAGCTTTTCCGGCCTGGATCTGAAGTTTGATGTAACCTTCGACTTTCTTAGCCATTTCTTTTCCTCCTAAATAATAGACTGATTGTCTTTTGTGGTATTCATGGGTGGAGTTATTACCCTCCCACATCTATTTAAAGCAATATGCTTTAAACCTTATTCATTCCCAGCTTTATGATCAGAGTTTCATGATCTCATCAAAGCTGAGTTCAACCGGTGTTTCTCTTCCAAAGAGTTCTACGGTTATTGTGGCAATCTGCTTGCCCATATCCATTTTGTTGACAACCGCAATGGTATCTTTCCAAGCGCCTGCAACAACCTTAACTGTATCGCCAACGCCAAAATCTATCTTCATATTCTCAACGTGTATTCCGAGCGGCTTCATCTCATCATCAGATAAAGGAACGGCTTTGCTTCCCGGTCCGACGAAGCCCGTAACACCACGTGTATTCCTGACAATAAACCAGGTATCATCATTCATAACCATGTTTATTAAAACATAGCCGGGGAACATCTTTTTTTCAACAGGTTTTCTGACACCGTTTGCTTTAACCTCAACAACCTGCTGAGTGGGTACTCTGACCTCAAGGATCTCGTCCTGAAGATTTCTGTTTGCGATAGCTTTATCTATATTGGCCTTGACCTTATTCTCATAACCTGAATAAGTGTGGACCACATACCAATGTGCTTCTCCCATAGTTACCTCCGTTACAAACTTAAGCTCAACCTATCATGAAATTAATGCCATACTGAAGCAATCTGTCAATGACCGCTATCAGAAGTCCTGTAATGAAAGAAACTACTACTACAGCTACAGTCTGACGGAAAAGTGTCTGCTTATCAGGCCATACGATTTTTTTAAATTCAGCCTTTACACCTTTAAAGAAAGGTGTCTTCTGCTTTTTCTCAGCACTGCTGTTAGAAGCTGTGTTTGTATTCTCACTCATATTAAAGCTCCTTTACTTACTTTGTTTCTTTGTGCAAAGTATGTTTCTTGCAGAATTTGCAGTACTTCTTTATCTCCATTCTCTCGGGATGTGTTTTCTTATCTTTTGTTGTGTCATAATTACGATTCTTGCACTCTGTGCAGGCAAGTGTGATCCTAGTACGCATGATAATCCTCCTTATATCAATACACGCAAGTATGCTAACGGAAAATAGCGAAAAAAAATAGAGCTAAACGTTCCGCTCGCCAAAATAATATAGCACAGCGATTCCTTATAGTCAACAGTTTTTTATTGTATTCAGCTTGAAAAATCCAACGCCCGTAATTTTTTACATACTGTTATATATTCTTCCTTAAATGATGGCAGCTCCTTTTCCATTTCGTCAAACCTTTCCTCTTTTCCCATTTTCTCAATGTCTGCAGCTTTTTCCGAAAGGGATATTAGCCCGACGGTGCGCGAAGAACTTTTTATAGCATGCATTCTGGTTGTCAGATCTTTTATATTTTTCTCTTTTTCAAGTCTTTCCAATGTATCTATAGTTTCTTCCATGTCTTCAATATAGGAGCCCATTGCCTCAACAAATATTTCCTCTTCAAGGCAATATTTCATAGCCTCTTCTATGTCAAGTTCCTTCATATCTTTAAGATCATCGATACCAATCTTC
The DNA here is from genome assembly GCA_024691015.1 of Lachnospiraceae bacterium. Taxonomy (GTDB): domain Bacteria; phylum Bacillota; class Clostridia; order Lachnospirales; family Lachnospiraceae; genus NK4A144. The sequence continues at coordinate 156 of JAILOD010000251.1, read as the reverse complement.
CGATCATCCGGAAGTAACTTATCCTTTGGAAGATGCTTTATTAACATCTGTTCAAGATCTTTTCCTTCTACCGGCTTTGCCAGATAGTCGTTAAAACCTTCTTTTAGCAATTGTTCCTTAGTGCCTGCTACTGCATTTGCCGTAAGTGCAATGCAT
>JAILOD010000220.1 GCA_024691015.1 Lachnospiraceae bacterium | reverse complement strand
ACTTTATAATATTTTTCCAAAATTGAGTTTACACTTAGTTCGAACTATATCACATGTACAAAAGCTTTCTGATTTTGTAAATTTTTTACCGGCCGTATCATTCGTCATCACCGAACATCATGTAATCCATATAAAGCTCGTTAAACATAGGATCGGAAGCCAGAGCGATCTCTTCTGCCTCCTCTGCGATCTTCGGCATAACCTTTAATGCATTGTCATCCGTAAGTGCAAGTATCGCACCCTTAAGAGAAGTGTTCCCCGCTGCCCGTACTATGCTTAACAGGGATTCCGGGATCAGTCCGATAACGGCAGCCTTTTCCATATTTAAGTAATAACCGAAGCCGCCGGCAATATAAACCGCACCCAGATCCGAAGCCGTAATACCAAACTTGTTTATCAGGACCTCCATTCCGGCCCTCACCGCACTTTTGGCCAGCTGCAGTTCTCTTACATCCTTCTGGGTAAACTCTATATTCTCCGCCAGCTCATATCCGTCATCAAACCAGTCCTCATCAAGCATACCGCTCTCATCGAGTATCTCCGTTTTAACCATTTCGGCCGCTGTCTCCACAACTCCGGTCCCGCAGATTCCGACAGGAGGGGCATCCTCTATGGTTTTAACGACAGGCTTTTTATCCTCGGGATCTATCTCAACAGAGCAGATCGCACCGGCGATACTTCCCATACCGCAGGAAATATTTCCGCCTTCAAAGGCAGGCCCGGCTGCAGTGGATGTAACCATTATGCGATCACCCTGTCCTATGGCCATTTCTCCATTGGTTCCGAGATCCACAAGTAAAACCGGCTTATCGATATCATTAAAACCGCACGCATACATTCCGGCCGTAATATCCGCTCCCACATAGGTGGTAACTCCGGGCAGCATGGTAACCGTAGCCGAAGAAAGATCATCTCTCTGTAAAACCTTTTCTACAGAAAAATCCTCCTGCTTCAGCGATACCGCATCAAACGGGTAAACACCCAGGGTTTCACAGGAATAGCCCATAAGAAGGTGCTGCATGGTAGTATTTCCGGCAATCGTGATGCGCTTTATCTTCTCCTTTGGAAGACTGTATTTATCCACAAGTTTATCAATGGCAGAATTCAGATCCTTTACAATGCTGCTTTGAAGCTCATCCTTATGACCCTCAACAGAAGCCTGGATACGGCTTACCACATCGGCTCCGAAGCTCCTCTGATGATTTATGGCCGTTACGGTATCAACAGCTTCTTTTATATCAAGATCCACAAGGCTCAGTGCAAGCGTTGTTGTTCCGATGTCTATAGCTATTCCGAAGTCGTGTGAAGCATCAACGGCAGTTTTCTCTTTAGGATCAGAAGAAGTCTGATCTCCCAATGCGTGAATGTTCTCTTCCTCCTGCCAGCGGAGCTCTATCTCAAGGTCATCCTGCTCAGGTGAAACCTCTGCCATACAGGCAAGGCGCACGCCGTCTTCGATTTCATCCGGAGTAAAGCATTTTCTGTCTGCATCCGTTACCGGCAGCTCACCCTTTACAACGCGGATCCTGCACTTTCCGCATACACCTCTTCCACCGCATTGGGCCGCCATATAAATATCGTTTTTCTGAAGGAGCTCTCCCAGCTTACACTTTCCCGTGATCCTTATTTCATTTCCACCGATCTTCATTAGTCTACCTCTTATGTTATTATTTCATCCTCATGGGACAATCCTTATTCGGACAGCTTCCGCAGTCATGCTTCAGATTGAATTTCGCAGGATCGTCAGTAATGGTGTAAAGCGTTCCGTTTGATTTTAACGGTCGCAGCATATAGCCATCCGTTAATGTAACTCCCAGATTCTTCTCCGCCTCCAGTGCTTCGCAGGCATCCTTCTGGGTAAGCATTGAAATAAGATTAGGCGCTTCATATCCCTGTCTGATCCCAAGTCCTCTGGCTTTACAGTATCCGATCATGCTCTCTGCCAATTCCTGTCCGAAAGAGAAAAGGGCACTGTCGGCCATATAATCAACCACCATACCTACAAGTATATCCTCTTTGGAGGTTTTTGTGATATAGTCCACAATCTCATCACCCAGGGTAATTATCGAATAGATGATATCCCTGCCGATCGGCAGATCACTGTTTGCTCCCTTTTCCTTAAGCTTCCCTTCCGTGAAAGCGCCCCTGGGCCGGATGATATCCAAAACTATCGGAGTCTGCTCCTCGTATATATCGCAGATCTCCTCGTAATTAGGATTATCCTTTGTACAATGAAGCATTTTAAGGACTACGGAAATATCCGTAGTGATATTTTTTCCTTTACAAATAACGATCTCTCCCATTTTTTCCTTTCCGGATAAAATATACCTTATAAAACATATAAAAAACCGGGGATACCAAAGCGATATCCCCGGACATCAGACTTATTTCAGGCTGCGCCGCTCTTTTTAAGAACCGCTTCTTTTGCAACCTCTGCACAGGTTGTTGCATCAGGTGTGAAGAAGTCAGCACCGATCTGCTTTGCAAAGCTTTCGTTTACGGGTGCTCCGCCAACCATAACGATGTATTTGTCGCGAAGTCCTCTCTCCTTAAGCTCATCGATAACAACCTTCATCTGAGGCATTGTTGTTGTAAGAAGAGCTGACATACAGATAACATCTGCACCGATCTCTTCAGCCTTGTCGATAAACTGTGCGGAATCAACATCGATCCCGATATCCTCAACATCAAAGCCCGCACCCTTAAGCATCATAACTACAAGGTTCTTTCCAATATCATGAAGGTCACCCTTAACAGTACCTATAACAGCCTTTCCAACAGCTTCGTTTCCTGCCTCGAGAAGCTTCTGCTCGAGAATTGCGGTACCTGCGTTCATAGCTCTTGCTGCCACAAGTACTTCGGGAACGAATACTTCATTCTTCTTAAATTTTTCACCTACAACCATCATACCTGACAGAAGACCTTCGTTAAGTATTACCTTGGGGTCC
>JAILOD010000209.1 GCA_024691015.1 Lachnospiraceae bacterium | reverse complement strand
TACCGGGTTGCATAAAAATGACAAATAACTAAAGATAAACAACCCAATTCCCAAAATTACTATGCCAGGGTTGTTGCGGCAAATTCATCACCTCCTCCCTGCCAAAATCCCCCATGAATCACCCAAATTCCTCAAAAATATGTAGAAAAATCCATAAAAATGTTATATATTAAAATTGTATACACGCCAACACTGTTTTACATGGAAGGAGAATGGTTATGGCAGAATTAAATCTTAACATCACACAACAGGCAAATCCGATACCGCCAGCAATCCAGAACACACAAAAAACAGACGCAGCAAAAACCGATGCCGCAAAGATCGAGCGGCCCGAAATAAAGCTTCCTGAAAAACCCGAAAGAAAAACAGAAACACAGGAAGAAAAGCAGGAAAACCTTGCGCTGAAAAACGTCGTATCTGTATCCAAGGATGGGGACACCGTACAGGTAAGTGAAGAAGCAACAGAAAAAATAGAAGAAGAAAGTATCGGAACGGTAACAAGTAAAAAAGAAGAAACAGCAACAGAAAAACGCCTCGAAGACCAGAAGGAAGAAGCAATCGAAAAAGCCGAAGAAAGGCGACAGCTTGAAGAGATCAGACTCGAGCAGGAAAGAACATCTCCTACAAAAGAAAGGCTTGAAGCTGAAAAAGAAGATCAGGATAAGCTCAGGCTTGATGCAGCAGAACACTCAACTGCATCACAAGGCATAACCTCCTTCTCAGGCTATACAAACACTCAGCTCCACCAGCTCTATCTTAAGGGAGACATATCCAAACAGCAATATGACTCCGAAGTAGCTGCGCGAGAAGAAAGGACAGAGGAACTGCAGGAAGAAAATTCGGAGCTCGCTGAAAAAGGTGCCACACTTGTACGTGCAAGTCAGACGAACGAGCAGGATGAAATCCAGCTAGAGAACATCTTCTCAGAAGACGCAAACGACAACATCGAAGCACGCGACAGGGCAGAAACGATAATGACCCTTCAGAAGAACATGAGTGCTGCCGAACAGAATAAACCGGGCATGGTTGAAACCCTGCAGGACTTTAAGATAACAACATAAAATGCAGAAAACAATAATCTTTGATATAGGCGGCGTACTGACAGACTATGACTGGCGCGCCTTCATGACAGAACTCTTCAACAACGACAAAGATACCGTTGACATCATGTGTGACACAATGTTCATGCATGGGATCTGGGATGAGCTTGACAGAGGAGTCTGGAGTGAAGAAAAGCTGCTCTCGGAATTCATAAAGATCAGGCCAGACTACGAAAAAGAAATCCGGCTTTTCTACGAAGAATCACCAAAAGCACTTACCATGTCGGAATACACCAGGGACTGGATAAAAGAAATAAAAGCCGCCGGAGCAAATGTATTATATCTGTCAAACTATTCCGAGCATGTAATAAAAGGGAACTACAGTGCACTTGAATTTTTAGATCTGGTAGACGGCGGAGTATTCTCCTGCTATGTAAATCTCATAAAACCGGACAGGGAAATATTCCAATGTATCTGCGATAAATATTCACTCGATAAAAGCAAATGCCTCTTTATTGATGACAAAAACGATAATATAATCGCAGCAAAAGAATTCGGAATGAATGCCGTAAGATTTGAAAATTACGAACAGGCACACAAGGCAGTAGAAGAATTTATAAAATGATCAGCCAAGCGGGGACTTCAACGGAGTTCCCGCTTTTCTTGGAAAACGCTTAGGCGTATCTTTAACCTTCTTTATCAGGACAAACTTTCTCTCAAGTTCAGTATCCGGAATGGTGAAATCGATCACCTTCTCAATCCTTCCGCCCATAAGCTCAACTGCCTTGGAAGAAGACTTAATCTCATCATCACTCTGGGCAGACTTATAAGATACAAACATTCCACCCTTTTTCACCATACCTAATATCAGCTCCGACAAAACAGAAAGATTGCTGACTGCTCTGGAAACAGCCAGATCAAAGCCCTGCCTGAACTCACCATGAGAAATATCCTCGGCACGACCATGTAAAACTCTGACATTTTCGATACCAAGGGAAGAACAGCTTTCTTCTATAAACAACAGCTTCTTATTGACGGAATCGATAAGGGTAAACTGAACCTCAGGAAAGAAGATCGCAAGCGGAACACCCGGAAAACCCGCACCTGTACCCAGGTCTGCTACAGTTTTACATTGAGAAACATCAAAATAAGGAATAAGTGCAAGACTGTCTGCGAAATGCTTGATACAGGCCTCATTATAATCCGTGATAGCCGTTAGATTCATAACCTTATTTTTCTCAACCAAAAGCTCATAAAAGGAATTCAGCTTATCAAGCTTTTCACTGTCATTGGAAATATTCATTTTTTCAAGAATCGAACCCAAAAAACCATTATCCATCAGACGATCTCACTTTGAATTAATATATACCGATAATACCGAAATATCCGCAGGGCTTACACCCTGAATACGCGCAGCCTGACCCAAAGACACAGGACGAAACTCGATAAACTTCTGTCTTGCCTCGATCCTTATTCCCTTAACATCATTATAATCAATATCCTCCGGGATCAGCTTCTTCTCCATCTTTCGCGCCTTCTCAACCGCAAGCTTCTCTCTCTCGATGTAGCCCTTATATTTGATCTCGATGTTTATCTGCTCAATGATATTATCGGGAAGTTCCGGTCTGTTCTTATCAAGAGGAGCGATCTTTTCATACGAAAGCTCGGGACGTCTTACAAGTTCCTCAAGTGTTGCACCTGTATTAAGTGGCGTACTTCCGATAGATGTAAGAATATCCGCGATCTCTTTACCTGCACCAACCTTAACCGAAGATAGTCTCTCGATCTCGGAGTCGATAAGCCTCTCCTTTTCTTCAAGTGCCTTCATCTGTTCCTCTGAAATAAGGCCGGCATAATATCCCTTTCTCATAAGTCTTCTGTCGGCATTATCCTGACGGAGCAGCAATCTGTATTCTGCGCGAGAAGTCATCATTCTGTAAGGCTCAAGGGAATCCTTGGTAACAAGATCATCTATAAGAACACCTATATAGCCTTCACTTCTCTCTATTACAACCGGCTCTTTTCCCTTAAGCTTCATGCAGGCATTAATTCCTGCGATAAGCCCCTGAGCTGCAGCCTCTTCGTAACCGGAGCTGCCGTTGAACTGACCTGCGGAAAAAAGACCTGAAATATTTTTAAATTCCAGAGTAGGCTTTAAGGATTTACCCTTAATGCAGTCATACTCTATGGCATAGGCATTTCTCACAATATGTGCGTGCTCCAGTCCCGGAACGGATCTGTACATTTCAATCTGCACATCCTCCGGCATCGAAGAACTCATCCCGTCAACATACCATTCGTTGGTGTTCAAACCCTGAGGCTCCAGAAAAACCTGATGTCTTTCCTTTTCGGCAAATTTTACGACCTTATCCTCGATAGACGGACAATACCTCGGCCCGGTGCCTTCGATAACACCGGCAAATAATGGCGATCTGTCAAGGTTTGCACGGATAATGTCGTGGGTTTTCTGATTTGTATATGTAAGATAACAGGGAAGCTGCTCTCTCTGAACATCCTTCGGATCAGTTGAAAAAGAAAAAGGAATAACCTTTTCATCACCGTACTGAGGCTCCATCTTTGAAAAATCAATGGTATCGGCATCTATCCTTGCAGGCGTACCGGTCTTAAATCTGATAAGCTCGATCCCTGCTTTTAAAAGTGAAGCTGAAAGATGGTCCGATGCCTGCATCCCGTTCGGGCCTGTGTGATTTATGGCCTCACCGCATAGACATCTGGCTTTAAGATAAACACCGGTGCAGATTATAACAGCCTCTGTATGATAAGTAATACCTGAGAAGATCTTAACTCCGCGGATCTCTCCGTTTTCAACAAGGATCTCACTGACCTCGGCCTGCTTAATGGCAAGATTTTCCTGTGCTTCAAGAGTTTCCCTCATAAGAGAAGAATATTTTGCCTTATCAGCCTGGGCACGAAGCGAATGAACCGCAGGGCCCTTCGAAGAATTAAGCATCTTCGACTGTATGAAGGATTTATCTATGCATTTTCCCATTTCACCGCCAAGTGCATCGAGCTCTCTTACCAGATGACCCTTTGAGCTACCGCCGACATGAGGATTACAGGGCATAAAAGCAATACCCTCAACCGAAACGGTAAAAACTATGGTTTTAAATCCAAGCCTTGCACAGGCCAGAGCCGCTTCACATCCGGCATGACCGGCACCGATTATGGCGATTTCGTAATCGTTAATCTCTCTCATTAAAATTCTCCAACTTTTATTTACCCATACAAAAATCACTGAAGATCTTATCGGCAAGATCATCACCGATATCACAACCGACTATTTCACCAAGAGCTTTGTATGCATCCATAATATCCCTTGTGAAAAAATCTTCACTCATACCAAGTTCTATACTGTTTAAAACAAGCTCAAGACTCTTATGAGCATCAGCTAAAAGCCCGGCCTGTCTTGCATTTGTGATCAGCACCTCATCATTATAGGTTAGATCACCCTTAAAGAAAATACCGTAAATCTTTTCGAAAAGTTCATCAAAGCCCTTGCCTTCTTTGGCGGAAACGCTGATTACATCTATGTCCGTCCTCTCTTTTATCGTCTCTTCCGTAAGCACGGCAGAAAGATCCGATTTATTGAGGATCCCGATGACATTTTTTTCCTTACTTTCAACCACTTTTATCATTTCGATATCTTCATCCGTAAGCTCATCGGAATTATCGAAAACAAGCATTATAAGATCAGCTTCCTCCAGAGAACGAACAGACCTTTGTACTCCGATCTTTTCAACGGTATCCGAGGTATCCCTGATCCCGGCTGTATCTGTGAATATAAGTGAAAGACCTTTATAATAAACGCTTGTCTCAATGACATCCCTCGTGGTTCCCGGAATATCGGTGACTATGGCCCTTTCTTCTCCTGCGATAAAATTAAAGATAGAAGATTTTCCTACATTCGGCCTGCCCACAATAGAACATTTTATTCCTTCATTCAGGATACGTCCATTATTGAATCCATTAATTAAAGACTGAATCTCTCTTCTGACTTCACCAATCTTACCTTTAAGCTCATCGGGATAGCCATCCAGCGAATAATGCTCAGGGTCATCAAGCGCTGCTTCGATAAAGGCACATTCATGTAAAAGCTTCTCTCTCAGCTCAAAAATCTTATTTTTTATCGATCCCTTAAGATTCTTAAGTGAATTCTTTCTGGCAAATTCATTCCTTGAAGAGATAAGATCCATAACTGCCTGTGCCTCGGAAAGATCCATTCTTCCGTTTAAAAAAGCTCTTTTTGAAAATTCTCCGGGCTCAGCAGGCCTGACACCGGTTTTGATAACGGTATCCAGCACTCTCTTGATAACGAAGCTTCCGCCGTGAGTGTTGATCTCCACGGTATCCTCGGTGGTATAGCTTTTCGGAGCCTTCATTATACTCACCAAAACCTCGTCGATCACGGTATCTTTGTCATATATATATCCATAATGAAGAGTATGCGAATCGTACTTTGCAAGATCCACATTCTCGTTTTTTCCGTTTTTAAATATCTTCGAAATAAGGGAAAACGCATCGCTTCCGCTGATTCTGATAATGCCGATCCCCGAAGGACCGATGGCGGTAGCGATAGCCGCAATCGTATCTGTTTTCATGATGATATTTCTCCTTTAATCGAGTAGGGAAGATGCAATCGCACCCTACCCGTCCGCGAGCAGCCGGCAAATTTCATCTCGGCGGCTCTGCGATCAAAAAAACAGGGAGCCTTAACCCAGCTCCCTGTCAAAAATCTTTACTTTAATGTGATAACAACTCTTCTGTAAGGCTCTTCTCCTTCTGAATGAGTAGTCACATACCTGTCTGACTGAAGAGCTGAATGGATGATCCTTCTCTCATAAGGATTCATCGGCTCAAGTGTAACAGGTCTCTTTGTTCTCTTAACCTTAAATGACAGATTCTTTGCAAGGTTCTCGAGTGTTGCCTTTCTTCTCTGTCTGTAGTTTTCGGTATCTACCTTAACCCTGATATATCCGGCCTTTTCCTTGTTTACAACAAGAGAAACAAGATACTGGAGAGAATCAAGTGTCTGTCCTCTTTTTCCGATAAGAACTCCCATTTCGTTACCGGCAAGCTCAACAAGAAGCTGTCTGTCGGATGCCATATATTCGGTCTTTATAACAACTTCGATTCCCATTGCCTTGAAAACATCCTCAAGAAAAGCCTTTGCCGAAGCCTGAACCTCGTCTGCATCAACCTTGATATCAGCTTTTTCGGCTTTTTCAGACTTAGCTTCATTTTTGGGGGCCTTTTTCTCGGCCTTGACCTCTTTATTTTCAACTGCTTTGGGAGCTTCTGCCTTAACAGGCTCTGCTTTTACTTCTTCAGCCTTTGCCTGAGCGGCATTTTCCTTCTTTTCTCTTTCAATTCTCTTAACAGCTTCGTCTTTGATCTTTGCCTTTATAACAGTAGGCTTACTTCCGATTCCCAAAAAACCCGTGGAACCCATATCAACGATCTCATAATCTATATCCGAAGAATCAACTCCGAATTTGTTACCTGCCTCACTGATGGCGTCTTCCAAAGACTTGCCGGAAATTTCTGTATATTCCATAATTAAAAACCTCACTTATTATTATTATTGCGTTCGTTATAATTTCTAACCATGTTAGCCTTAGCAGTGATACTGTTAGGATCTGTATTGTTTTCGTAATATTCTTTTGCTTTTTTCAAAGCCTCATCCTTTTCGGCCTGGCTCATATTTGATTTAGAACCAAGTGCTTTTGTT
>JAILOD010000175.1 GCA_024691015.1 Lachnospiraceae bacterium | reverse complement strand
TTTGAAATTGCCGAGGGTGAAATCCTGGCCTGTATGGACGCGGATCTTCAGCATCCGCCGGAAATCTTAAGGCCGATGTTTGCGGCCGTTAATTCGGGTTTTGATTTCTGCATACCATCAAGATTTATTCCCGGAGGAAGTGACGGAGGCCTGAATTTATACAGAAAGTTTGTATCCTGGACAGCAAGATGGATAGGAAAGGTCCTTCTCCCCTGCCTCAGAAAGGTTTCGGATCCTACAAGCGGTCTTTTCATGTTCAGAAAAGAAGCCATAGAAAATGCAGATCTTCAGCCGGTCGGGTGGAAGATCATGGTTGAGGTACTTGCAATGTCAGAGTACAGTTCGATCGTAGAGATACCCTATGGTTTCTGTGATCGTACAAGCGGAGAGTCAAAGCTTTCCGGAAAGGTAACAATGGAATATCTGCAGCAGGTGTTTGATCTTATGAAGAGGGCAACAAAGCGCAAGGGGATCACAGTCACTGTCTGGTCCGCCGACAGGATGAACGCTGCGGTAAGAGAGCTGGAGGCAAGCATTGGAAGATAAGAAAAAGTATATCCGCATCAGGGGAGCAAAGGTTCATAATCTGAAAAATCTTTCCATAGATATACCAAGAAATGAATTTGTGGTTTTGACAGGGCTTTCCGGATCAGGAAAGTCCTCTCTTGCCTTTGATACCATATATGCAGAGGGACAGAGAAGATACATGGAATCTCTGTCTTCTTATGCACGTCAGTTTTTGGGTCAGATGGAGAAGCCGGACGTGGATTCCATTGATGGTCTTCCTCCGGCTATAAGTATCGACCAGAAATCGACAAACAGAAATCCCCGTTCCACGGTCGGGACGGTCACGGAAATCTATGACTATTTCAGGCTTCTGTATGCCAGAGTGGGTACGCCTCATTGCCCGAAGTGCGGCCGTGTTATTGAAAGGCAGAGCGTGGATCAGATGGTCGACAGGATCATGCATATGCCGGAGAGAACCAAAATCTTTCTTGAAGCGCCCGTTGTCCGTGGACGTAAGGGAGAACATTCGAAGGTTCTGGAGAGAGCCAGAAAAAGCGGTTATGCGAGAGTACGCGTAGACGGCAATATGTATGAGCTCGAAGAGGAAATAAAGCTCGACAAGAATATCAAGCATAATATAGAGATAGTGGTTGACAGATTGGTTATTAAAGAGGGAATAGAAGGAAGGCTTGCCGATTCTATAGAGAGTACTCTGAAGCTGTCGGAGGGCCTGATGAACGTGGTTACTACTGAAGGGGAGAAAATAGCCTTTTCAGAGAACTTTACCTGTCCGGATTGCGGCATCAGCATAGAAGAGATAGAGCCCAGAAGCTTCTCGTTCAACAATCCTTTCGGTGCCTGTCCGGTTTGTGCGGGCCTTGGATATAAAATGAGATTCGACGAGGATCTTATGATACCCGATAAATCTCTTTCGTTTAATGAAGGCTGCGTCCAGGCGATGGGCTGGCAGTCGTCAAGTAAAAAAGGCAGCTTTACCTATGCTGTGCTGGAGGCACTGGCAAAGAGATACAAGTTTTCGCTGGACACTCCCTACGGAAAGCTGAAGGAAGAGGTCCGGCACATGTTTTTACACGGTACGAACGGAGAGTCCATAAAGGTACATTATAAAGGTAAATATTCAGACGGCGTTTATGAAGAGATATTCCCGGGGCTTATAAAAAATATGGAACAGAGGTACAGGGAAACCGGTTCGGAATCCCAAAAGGCCGAGTATGAAAAATATATGCGCATAACCCCCTGTGAAGAGTGTCACGGCCAGAGACTTAAGGCGTCATCACTTGCAGTAACCGTCGGAGATAAAAACATACATGAGATCACTTCATTAAGCATCACGGAGCTTATGGAGTTCATGCAGAATCTTGAACTGTCAGATTATAAAAAGACCATCGGAAGACGGATTTTAAGAGAGATTAACTCCCGCGTCCGGTTTCTTATAGATGTCGGTCTGGACTATCTGACGCTGTCACGTGCTACCGGATCGCTTTCCGGAGGCGAGGCTCAGAGGATAAGGCTCGCAACGCAGATAGGATCAGGGCTTGTCGGCGTGGCGTACATACTGGATGAGCCTTCTATCGGTCTTCATCAGAGAGATAACGGGAAGCTGCTCGACTCGCTTAAAAATTTAAGAGACATGGGGAATTCCTTAATAGTTGTCGAGCATGACGAGGATACGATGAGAGCCGCTGACATGGTTGTGGATATAGGCCCGGGAGCAGGCTCGCACGGCGGAGAAGTTGTGGCAGCGGGCAGCGTTGAGGATCTGATAAAGGAAGAAAAATCCATCACCGGCCAGTATCTGGGCGGGAAAAAGACGATCCCCGTTCCTTCTGAAAGGCGTAAGCCTACAGGCTGGCTTAAGATAAAAGGTGCAAGAGAAAACAATCTGAAGAATATAACCGTTAAAATACCCACCGGTGTAATGACTGTGGTAACGGGTGTCTCGGGCTCGGGTAAATCCTCTCTTATAAATGAGATCTTATACAAAAGAGCCGCCCACGATCTGAACAGGGCATTGACCATTCCGGGAGATCATGACGGGATAGAAGGCCTGAACGGTCTGGATAAGGTAATAGCAATAGACCAGTCACCCATAGGCAGAACTCCGAGATCCAATCCGGCTACATATACGGGCATGTTTGATACAATAAGAGATCTTTTTGCATCTACCGTGGAATCGAAAGCAAGGGGATATTCCAAAGGTCGTTTCTCCTTTAATGTAAAAGGAGGGCGTTGCGAAGCCTGCGGCGGTGACGGTATCATAAAGATCGAGATGAACTTCCTGCCGGATGTGTACGTCCCCTGTGAGGTCTGCAAGGGACACAGATACAACAGGGAAACTCTGGATATAAAATACAAGGGCAAAAATATATTTGAGGTTCTGGATATGTCGGTCGAAGAAGCTCTCGGCTTCTTTGAAAACATCGAAACCGTCAAAAGAAAACTGCAGACCCTTTATGATGTCGGGCTTTCTTATATAAAGCTCGGACAGCCTTCAACAGAGCTTTCCGGAGGCGAGGCACAGAGAATAAAGCTGGCAACGGAGCTTTCCAAAAGAGGAACGGGTAAAACCATTTATATTCTTGATGAACCCACGACCGGTCTTCATTTTGACGACGTGGAGAAGCTAGTCCGTATATTAAGAAGACTATCCGACAGCGGGAATACCGTTGTTGTCATAGAGCATAATCTGGACGTAATAAAATGTGCGGATTATATCATAGATATGGGACCCGAAGGCGGAGACGGCGGAGGAGAAGTGGTAACAATGGGAACGCCGGAAAAGGTTTCAAAGGACAAAAAATCCTTTACCGCTCCCTTCATAAAAAAAATGTTGGAAAATAAATAAAAAAATTTTGATTTTGCTCTTAAGTATCCGTTAAGATTAGCCGAAAAAAGAAGTACAAGGAAAATAATAGCACAAGACCATCACCCCGTTGGCCTTAAGTGCAAAGAATACAAGGCATGGATGCCGTGACGAACGGTCTGTGCCTTTTCCTTTGTATTTTTATTTGTAATTATTTTTCAAAATATTTATTGTCAAACGACTATTTTCGGTTATAATATAGAAACGTGTGTTAGTATGAAAAGGAGATAGAAAATGGTCGCTTCGGACGTTGGAATAGATTTGGGAACTGCCAGTATCCTTGTATATATCAGAGGAAAGGGTGTTGTTTTAAAGGAACCCTCGGTAGTTGCTTTTGACAGAGATACAAATAAAATTAAAGCAATCGGAGAAGATGCGAGACTCATGCTCGGTCGTACTCCCGGAAATATTGTAGCGGTTCGTCCTTTAAGACAGGGAGTTATTTCAAACTATACCGTTACCGAAAAGATGCTTAAATACTTTATACAGAAAGCCGTGGGCAGAAGAACATTCAGAAAGCCCCGTATCTGCGTGGGTGTGCCCAGTGGTGTCACCGAGGTTGAGCAGAAAGCCGTTGAAGATGCGGCATATCAGGCAGGAGCCAGAGAGGTTGCCATTATAGAGGAGCCCATAGCTGCTGCTATCGGTGCTGGAATAGATATTGCAAAGCCCTGCGGAAACATGGTAGTTGATATAGGCGGTGGGACATCGGATATAGCCGTTATTTCTCTTGGTAGTACGGTTGTTTCAACATCTATCAAGACTGCAGGAGATAATTTTGACCAGGCTATCGTTCGTTTTATGAGAAAGAAGCACAAGCTTCTTATAGGTGAACGTTCAGCCGAAGATTTAAAGATAAAGATCGGTTCCTGTTTTAAGAGGGCCGAAGTAGATTATATGGACATAAAAGGTCGTGACCTGGTTACGGGACTTCCCAAGACGATCAAGGCTTCAAGCGAAGAAATGGAAGAGGCCCTGAGAGAGACCACATCACAGATAGTTGAGGCTATCCACGGCGTGCTTGAAAAAACACCGCCGGAACTTGCGGCAGATATCGCCGACAGAGGTATAGTCTTAACCGGAGGCGGAAGCCTTCTTCGTGGTCTGGAGGATCTTATAGCAGATAAGACCGGTATCAATACAATGATAGCGGAGGATCCCATGACAGCCGTTGCCATAGGCACCGGAAAATATGTGGAGTTCATAGCAGGATATCGCGACGAAACCTGAGGAGATATTTCTCCGGAAACAGCGAGGGAAAGCTTATGGTAAAAGGACTCTATACAGCCTATACGGGTATGCTCAATGAGCAGCACAGGATGGATACACTGACAAACAATCTTGCCAATGTGAACACCACCGGCTTCAAGAAGGAAGGCGCAACAAGCCAGTCCTTCAAGGATGCTCTTGCATATGAAATAAAAGATAAGTCGGAATACAATCTGACAAAGCGTATGGGAGTTATGAATCCCGGCGTTAAGATCGGCGAGAACTATGTTGATTGGAGCGAGGGAGCTTTCCACGAAACAGACAATACTTTTGATCTTGCACTCTCTGACAGAGGGTTCTTTGAGGTGGAATTTACCGACAAAGAGGGTAATACAATGGTTAAGTATACCCGTGACGGTTCGTTCACCTTAAATATCAACGGAGATCTCGTCACAAAGGACGGGGATTATCTTCTTGATGTCAATGGAAATCATATCAATCTGGATCCATTAATAGCAGATACATCTATAGACCGTATGGGCAACATCTTCCAGGGCGGAGGGCTTGTTGCACAGATCGGCGTCACCGATTTCGAAGATTACAACTATCTTGAGCATTATGGCGAAAACTATTTCCAGACGGTGGAAGGTGCTACAGAAACACCTACTGCCACCAGGATCTATTCGGGCTACCTTGAACAGTCAAATGTAAGCCCTGTCAGCGAAATGGTTGAGATGATCGCGGTTACGAGACAGTATGAGGCAAACCAGAGAGTTATAAAGACTATCGACGAAACACTTGAAACGGCGGTTACTTCACTCGGAAGGCCCGTTTAAGCAGATTTTACAGGCATTTAGGCAGGAGGTAATGATATGGTACGTTCATTATGGACAGCGGCAACAGGAATGATAGCACAACAGAATAACGTTGATACTATAGCCAATAACCTTGCTAACGTAAATACAACCGGCTACAAGACAGAGACAAATGAATTCAAGTCTCTTCTGTATCAGACATTGCAGACAAGAACCACAACTGCAAACGGAGATGAAAAGCCGATAGGGGCTCAGGTAGGTCTGGGTGTGCGTAATTCTTCCATAACATCGCAGTTCACACAGGGTGCTCTGCTTGACTCTGAAAGCACAACGGCAATGGCTATTTCCGGTAAGGGTTTCTTTGCAGTTCGCGGTGAAGACGGTGAAACATATTACACCAGAAACGGTGATTTTAATTTCTCACTCGGAGTTGGCGGCACACTTCAGCTCACCACCTCTGACGGTCAGCAGGTGCTTTCTACAACAGGACAGCCTATTACGGTACCCGGTCAGATAAACGGTCAGGATACAATTGCAAATAAGATCACTGTTTCGGCAGACGGTTCTCTGTATTATCCCGATGCGGACAACAATCCTCAGCCTATAAATATTACGATAGGTCTGTATCAGTTCCAGAACCCCAAGGGTCTTGATAAGGTGGGTGACAGCCTTTATTCGGTAAGTGCGGCTTCAGGTCCTGCTTTAAATGAGGCAACAAATGCTGCTCTTGAGGATTCCATAATCAGACAGGGATATCTGGAGGGCTCGAATGTTCAGGTTGCAGACGAAATGGTTAACCTGATCATAGCTCAGAGAGCCTATGAGCTTAATTCAAAGGCTATACAGGCTACGGATGAGATGCTTCAGCAGGCAAATCAGTTAAGATAATGTGTTGGTAACATATTCATAAGTTTGTTTTAAAGAGGTTCTTTTATGGATATATCGAGTAATCTTTATACACAGCTTAATAATCAGAGTGCCGTATCGGATGCACTTAGCTCAAAGGTTAAGGATGCGGCAGGAAAGAATTACGATAAAGCTTCGGATGCGGAGCTTATGGATGCCTGCAAACAGTTTGAGTCATATTTTATAGAGCAGGTTTATAAAAAGATGTGGGATACGGTTCCCGAGAGCGAGTATTCTTCACAGGCAACAAGCACCCTTGTAGATTATTACAAAGGTGAAATGATAAAGACAATGGCTGACGAGACTTCGGACCAATCCGGGCTGGGTATCGCCAACATGCTTTACCAGCAGATGAAGAGAAATGTTGAGGGAGTTGTATCGGCTGCCGATATAGAAGCAAAAGAGAGCGGATCTGTTGAAAATTCGGAGGCTGCTGATAATTCGGAAGATCAGGGATCGGTTGAGAGCACCGGGGCGTAAATCGCACCGGTGGTCATATTATCATATTTAAGAGTCTAATTTTTATTCTAAAACATATCAGGACAAATAATTCACGGATGGTATTAATTCTTGTCTGAGTTCCAGGGTTACGTTACAAATATTACATACAGAAACGCGGGAAACGGGTTTACGGTTCTCGTAGTTGAAAGCGGGAAAAAAACACACTCCGTTGTCGGTATCCTCCCGCTTGTTGAAGTGGGAATGGAGGTGCTTTTCGAGGGGGAGTTTGTCGATAATCCTCAATACGGAGAGCAGTTCAAAGCCGGTTCGTTTAAAGAAGTGCAGGCTACTGATGCACGAGGTATGAAA